>JBEIEG010000193.1:0-5160 GCA_040383035.1 Hyphomonadaceae bacterium
CACGCGCGCATGCTCCACCCCGCCATTGGGCCAAGTCTCACACCAGCATCCACCGGGCCGCACATCCAGACTTAGGTTCTTGGCTTGTCCCGAATAGGTATGATCAGAGGACCACCAAGCCGCAACATCGACGAGGTTTTTCCACGCGTCGGCCGGGGCACCCGCCAGCTCGACATCATAGACCAAAACCATCTGGCTCGACGAAGCGGATTGAACGCCAGCTAAGGCGGAGTTGGAACAAAGCATCCCAAGGGCGACACCTAACCAGATCCGCATAGCGTCCTCCCCGATCAAGCAGCCTTCTTGGCTGCTGGTTTGGCTGAGCCTGTGTCAGCTTTCATCGTCTTGCCGTACCAGAACTCGCCCTCATCAAAGAAGTCGCGCATCACGGGGACGATCTTTTCAGCAAATGACACCAAGAACAAATGCCCGCCGCCTTGCACGATGTGCAGCTTAGCATTGGGAGCCAGACTTGCGATCCAGCGGCCATTGATCTCAGGCACGATCTTGTCCTTATCGCCCATCATGACCAAGGTTTTGGCTTGCAAGAAGGGCAAGAACCACGCACTCGTCCAGCCCATCATGCAGGTCAGCTGTTGCATATAGCCCATGGTCGACGGTGGTAGGAGGCGCGAGGCGTGGCCGTCCGAGCCACTGGTGTCGCCCCCATAAAGCGTGCGGAAATTGGCCAACATATAGTCCTTATCGACATAGCGACGGGGGCTGGCCATTTTCATCAAGACTTCAGGGTCGCCCGGCACCATCAGCATGCCCATGCTGGTCGCGGCGAGCAAAAGACGGCCTGTGCGCTTTGGGTTTTGCCACGCAAATTGCTGGGCCATGGCCCCGCCCCAAGAGACGCCCATAACGTCGACGACATCAAACCCATAATGATCCAACAGCTTGGCAGCAAACGCGCACATCATCCAAGGCCGGTACGGCAAGATCGGGTTAGGCGACTTACCCACACCTGGCATGTCAAAGGTGATGATATCGCGGTCGACAAACCAATCGGCCAAGGGGGCCATCAGTTCAATATTGGCGCCAATCCCGTTGAAAAACAGGATCGGCCGTGGACGGTCCTTACCTGCTTTACCTTGTAGGTCCGTGCGCCAAACGGCAGCGCGAACGGTGCGTCCGCCGATGGTGACACGTTCGAACTGGGCCTTGCGGCCTGTCGTTTCGGTAGCTGATGACACGTTAGACAATCCTTTTAGCGATCCCTGAGCCGGGCAAACTATGGTCGATCAAGATGGTTGCAAAACACTTACGCTTGGAAAGAGTACGTCGATACACCCGTTTTAGTCATTGAACGCATAGCGGCCAGGAGCAGCATCGCCTGCCGGATGGTTCTTATTGCCAACCTCCGCCGGAGCCGCCTTCATCGCACCAGAGCGCGCCTTCAGCCATTCGCCCCACAAGGGCCACCAAGAGCCTGGCATCTCACTCGCCCCAGCCATCCATTCATCGGTGGTTGGAGGCGGCTTGCCCTCATTGCGATAATATTTCGACTTCGGATTGCCCGGTGGGTTCAGCAAAGCCTGAATATGGCCAGAGTGCGAGAGAATGAACTCGATATTCGGTGAGCCCACCAATTGAGTCGTGCGATAACAGGCCTTCCATGGAGTGATATGGTCGGTAACGCCCGCAATGACGAACAAATCATTGGTGACTTTGGTTAAGTCAACAATATGGCCCGCAAACTCCACCTGCCCCGGATTAGCAAATGGCTGCTTGGGATACATATCGAGATAATCCGAATGCAGCTTTGCTGGCAGATTGGTAGTGTCATTATTCCAGAACAACACGTCAAACGGTGGCGGATCTTGGCCCATCAGGTAATTATTGATGACATAGTTCCAGATCAGGTCGTTGGGGCGCATCCAAGCAAACATCCGGCCTAAGGAATCGCCTTCGAGAATACCCTTCTTGGCCGAGCGCTGACGTGCCAGCTCAATCCCGTGTTCAGAGACCAAGGCCCCCACTTCGGAATCGTCCTTTTGCGGATCGAGCACATTGACCATCAGGCTCACCGCATTGACGCGATTATCGCCCATGCTGGCCAGCTTTGACAGGAAGGTCGCCGTTGTGATGCCGCCCGAGCAAGCGCCCGAGACGTTCAGCTTCTTCGACTTGGTGATCTCTAGGATCACATCGCTCGCCTTAATCAGCTCGTCGACATATTCCGCCAAGCCCCAATTGCGATGCTCTACCCGTGGATTGCGCCACGAGACGAGGAAGGTGGTGAGACCCAGCGAGCCCAAAAAGCGCACAATGCTCTTATCCGGCGACAGATCGTTTACATAGGCTTTGTTGATCTGTGGCGGGATGATCAGGAACGGAATGGCATGGACCTGCTCGGTCGTCGGCGAATATTGGATCAGCTCCATCATTTCCGTCTTATAGACGACCGCGCCCTTGGAGGTGGCAAGGTTTTCGCCAACTTTGAACGGGCGCTTGTCCACTTGGCTAACTTGGCCACCATTTTCCGTGATGTCCCGATAGGCATTTTGCAGGCCTTTAATCAGGCTCATGCCACCGCTTTCATAAGCGCGTTTGATCGCCGCCGGGTTGCCCACCAGCGTGTTGGTCGGCGAGATGCTGTCGATAATCATCTGGGACACAAAGGTGGCGCGGGCCTTTTCCATCTCGTCTAAATCAAGATCAGCCAGCCATGTGCCAACATTCTTCTGCACAGCCAGATAATATTGCATGCCCATGCGATAGATCGGGTTATATTTGAACGTAATATCCATGAAGCGCTTATCTTTGGCTTCTGGTGCCAGATCGCTCTCATTCTTCAAAATCTTGACGACATCATCGCCCAAGGCTTTCAGATGCTTGGTGGTGGTGGCAGGCTTTGCGGTTACTTCACGCATCATCAGCACAACAGCGCCCATCAAATCCTCACGTGCTAGGCCCATCATTGCCGTCAGGGCCACAGTATTTTGTGCGGCTTCGTCACCAAGATTGATTTTCTGCTTCGACATTTAGACCTCCCTGCTATGATGATTCATTAAATGACCTCCGCAAGCGTTGTCAGAGCTGACGTTATGACGGCAATTGACAATCGTGAAGTCGTTTCTGCTGTGATAAGCGCGTTTGCTTACGGATTTACGTCGTTTGCCTGTTTCTGGCTGCTGAAGGACACCTCATGATGAGTGGATCAAGCCCAACCAAGGACAAAATCCTCACCAAATCGCGTGAACTCTTCAACAGCGAAGGTTTCGGTGCCTTGGCGGCTGTCGATATTGCCAATCATCTCGCGATGTCGCCCGGCCACCTCTATTACCATTTTAAGGGCAAGGCCGAGATTGCTGCCGCTTTGCTGGCGGTCCACATTGGCGAACTGGAAGCCATCAAAGGTGCCGCGCTGGAAAAATGCACAGGCCCAGACGCCACGATTGAGACCGCTTGGACATGGGTGCACATATTGGTCGAAGAGGCGTGGGATGCCCGCTTTGCTTATCGTGAACCCTTATCCGTGGTCCGCGCCGATGCCCGTCTGGCCAATCAGATCCGTCATATGTTCGCGGTCCAGCATGATGCGGCCTTTGGCCTTCTCCATGCGCTGCGTGCTTCAAAGGCCATCATTGCCAGCGATGAAGCGTTTGACGGTCTGGTCAACCAAGTTGCCCTTGGCCTCGCCTTTCAATTGGTGCGGATGGAGTTTGACGCCCCAGTCACAGAAAAGCCGCGCGCACTTATCGCCCGCGCGGCCGCTCTGATCATGTTGCCGATCACAGGCTTTATCAGCCCGGATCACGAAGCAGCTTAAGCAGCTTCAGTTTCGGTCTTCTTCGCAGCCTTAGGAGCCGCTTTCGCGCCCTTCAAAGCTTCTACTTCTGCGGTCAAAGCTTCGACCTTTGCAGTCAAGGCTTCGATTTGGCCGCCGATGGCGAAGATGTTGATTGGGGCAACTTTGTCCATGAATGGCGATACCGTTTCGACAACAGTCTTGCGAACTGCTTCAAAACGCTCTTCCAAATCATGAATGCGGGTTTCTGAAGCCGACTTCACTTGTGCGGTTGTCTTTTCGACATACTCAGTCACTTTGCCAGCAGCTTCGTTCTTGGAGATGCTGGAACGAACCAGATCTTCAACTTGCTCACCCTTTTCAACCAATTGGTCGAACATTTCGTTTGCAGCACCGGTTACTTTTTCAACGCGGCCAGCGGCTTCTTGATACACGCGGCCATAAGCGCCAACGCCTGCCAACCAGATCTTGCGCGCGATTTCGAGACCTTCTTTACGAGCGGTCTCAACGGTTTCGGTGACTTTATTTGCTTCGGTCATTTTTTCTCTCCTTCACCGGGCTGCGTGGGGGGGAGGAGCAGCCCTTTGGTGTTCGATGAGCAGGGTATAGCGGACGGTTTTAGAAAGCGCATACTAAATGCTGCGGTGCAGCATTTTGGGGTGGGTGGGGGGGGGGTAAACTCAAAGAAATGCGCTTCAGGGGGTAGGGTGCGTTCCGTAAGGAATGCACCATGGCCAAGTAAAACCTTAATTGTGATTGCGGGTGCGGAAGTAAATCACTTGGAACGGTTCAATGCGTCGCTCCGCTTGCCTTGAAGCCGCCCGGCAATTCTTTCTGCGCAAGATGGCGTGTCAAGAGGTGCAATCGGCTTCGCTGACGCGCGAAGAGCGCCTCTTGACGCCCCATCTTGCGCGCCCAAACTCGATCACGGCCTTTGCGTAGGCACAGCCTGCGGCAAAGGCTGTCTAAGTGGAAAAAATGACTAGTACGATGACCTCCGCTCATGAGGCGGTGCTTTAGCAAAAGCGGTCGTCAAGTTTGCGTAAGACGGGTAGCAACTCCCCTCTCCGACTGGGAGAGGGGTGCCCGCAGACACAAAAAAACGCCCCGACCTTTCGGTCAGGGCGCTCTTAATGTCTAGGCGATGGCATCAGGCCAGAAGTGGTTTATTCAACCACAGCTGCCACAACGCCTGCACCAACGGTGCGGCCGCCTTCGCGGATTGCGAAGCGCAGGCCTTGGGTCATGGCGATCGGGGTGATGAGTTCGACCATGATTTTAATGTTGTCGCCTGGCATCACCATTTCAACGCCGTCTGGCAACATGCAGATGCCGGTCACGTCGGTGGTGCGGAAGTAGAATTGTGGACGATAGTTGGTGAAGAATGGCGTGTGACGGCCACC
>JBEIEG010000194.1:0-5153 GCA_040383035.1 Hyphomonadaceae bacterium
CTTATTTCAGCCGGGGCGCATGGTTTGCGTCGTATTCCGGGCCAGTCCGTTAATCTGGCCCACCTCATCTGGCGCGCACCACGCGCCCCGGCCCCTCTATAAGGCGCACCCCCGGTGGTTTTCCGCGCGGGGCTATGGGTGTTCCTCCCCTCTCCCCCGTTGGGGGCGAGGGGAGTGCGCATGATCAATCGAGGTCCCCGCTCTGCGCTTCGCTTCGGCGGGGATGCCAACTGGCGATAGAAAGTCCCTTCAGTCCCTTTGTGACACATCGGCGCATGCGCCAATGCTGGCGAAGTTGGTGAAGGGGTGTGCCCCCCATCACAGTCACGTCAACGCAATCCTAGGATTTGGGTGATACCGGTCTCGTCCAATTCAGCGCGCGTTCGTTTTTTAAAGACGGAGTTACCCGTGAAAGTCACCATGATCTCTGCTGACGCCCTGACTGAAGGTCAGGTTGACCGTTGGGCTGCGCTGCAGCGCGAGACGCCAGAGTTTGGCTCGCCCCTTGTAGGGCCCTATTTTGCACAATTGGTTCAGCGCCATCGCGGCGACGTGCAGATAGCCATTGCCACGAAGGACGGGCGTGACGTGGCATTCTTTGCGTTTCATAGGGCCAGTCACGGCTATGCACGCCCTGTCGGTGCGCCGTTCTCGGACTATCAAGCCATCGTAAGTGAGCCTGGCTTAAGGCTTGATGGCACAGCGTTTCTGGCCGAAGTTGGCATTGAGTGCTTGGCTGTCTCGGGCCTGATAGACCCGCATGGTTGGTTTCAAAGCGTCCAATTAGAGCCGACACTGGGCTATCGCATCAGTGTGAAAGATGGTGGCGCCGCAAAGTTGGAACGCCTGCAGAAGGCTAACCACAAATGGGCGAAGAATTTGCGGCGTCGGGAAAATAAGATGGAGCGGGAATTAGGCCCGATCCGCTTTGTAACCGGCGACCAAGACCCATCAGCGCTGGATACCGTTTTGCAGATCAAAATAGATCAGTACCACGAGTCAGGTCTAACCGATGTGCTGCGCCCGCAATGGGTGAAAGCGATGATGCAGGACTTGTTTAGCCGCACCAACCCAGAGTTTGGTGGCTGTCTGAATACGCTGTACGCTGGTGATCACTTGGTTTCAGGGCAATTTGGCGTGCGTCAAGGCGGTTGGTACCATGCTTGGATCGCTTCCGCCTGCCCAAAGGCACATATGTGTGCGCCGGGGATTGTTTTATTAGCCTACATATTCCGACATGCCGAAGATATTGGCATTGAGATCATTGATTTGGCACAAGGGCACAGCCACTATAAGTCACAGTTTGCACGTAATCCGGTGACTGTTCAGGCTGGCCTAATCGGGCGAGGGGCGACCGCTTTCTCAACGGCCTATACAGGCCCAATCGGCTTGATCAGAAAACGCCTAGACTTAATTGCAAGCGTGGAGCCTGACTTGGCAGGGCGTTTGCATGCGGGTTGGGCTGCAGTAGCCTCTGCGCCGCGCCGCCTCATGGCGCGCGGTAAAGCCCAACAACCAGATAGAGTGTCCTCTGATGACTAAGCCAGCTTCGATCGTTTCTTGGCCTGATGATGTGTCTCAGCGCTTTGGTCGTGAGACCATCGTGGCCCAGCATGACTTGCATACCCGGCCGATGTTTTCTGACGCAGGTCTGGCGGCACTCTTGGACACCTATCCGCGCGATAAGTTAGGCGTTTTTACCATGGGCCATGATCCGGTGGATTGGCAGTCCTGGCGCGTCGGCAAGGCTGGGGATATGAGCGGTGCTGAGCTGATGCAGGCCGTGGAAGAGGGACGAATTTGGCTGAACTTGCGCGCCGCTAATTCCCATTTGCCTGAGTATGCTGCGTTATGCGACGACATTTTTCGCGACAAGGAAGCCAATGTTTCCGGCCTAAAGACGATGAAGCGCGACCTCGGTGTGCTGATTTCATCGCCGAATGCACAGGTTTTCTATCATCTGGATTCGCCCTTGGTTTCACTTTGGCAAGTTCGTGGCACCAAGCATGTGCGCGTCTATCCCCCAAAAGCCCCCTTTGCCCGCCCTGAACAGATTGAAGCTGTTGTCCTGCGCGAAACGGACGAGCAAATTCCGTTCGATCTGGCGTGGGACCAAGAGGCCCAAGATGTGACGCTGGAACCCGGCATGATGGTGACTTGGGCGCAAAATGCCCCCCATCGCATCGTCAATGGCCCGATGGTCAATGTCTCGCTGTCGGTTGAGTTTATGACGCCTGCGGCTCTTCTGCGGGCAAACGTCATTTATGCCAATGGCGTGCTGCGCCGTCGTCTCAACATGACGCCAGAGATCCAAGCAGGTCTTGACCCGCGTGCACTAGGCAAGCTTGCACTGTCGCGGGCTTTTAAAGCCATGCAGATCCAAAAAACGCAGGAGCATAAGCTCACGCCCAGCTTTGACCTACGCGAAGCCATTCCCGGTGTCCGTGACAAGGTCGATGCCTAAAGTCGGTCAGGCAGTCAGGAAGCGATAGGCGCCCTCAAATTCGCTGGCCCAAAAGCCTTCAGAGTGCGTGCCATCATCAACAATGCGCGAGCGAACGTCCCGCTCAGTTCTATAGCCGACCGCAATCAAGGCTTTAACCATGGCGGGCTGATCCTTGGCGAAAATACCTTTGGGTTCGCGGCCCACCTGCTCGTCGCGGCCACTAACCAGAAAGACACGGGCACCACGCCGATAGGGTTTTCTCGTGCGTGCGAGCTGGTCCAAACGGGGGTTAAGCCAAAGAGGGGTTGAGAAGGCACCGACGCGTCCGAAGATATCTGGCCGCATGATACTGGCATAGAGTGCAAGAGTAGCACCCGAACTGGCCCCCATGATGAGTGTATGGAGTCGATCACTTTTGGTCCGAAAGCGACGATCAATGTGGGGCTTAAGGGTGTCGGTTAGAAAGGAGATATAGGCATCGGCTTGGCCTGGAAGGCCAGACCACGGCAGGACAGGATGATATTCTGCGGTGCGGCTCTCTCCACCATTATCGATCCCCACCACAATCGCGCCGGGATCGCCTGTCGCCGCCAACCGATTGAGCGTCTCGTCGACTTGCCATTCCCCGGCATAGGACGTCGCGCGGTCAAACAGGTTTTGGCCATCTTGCATATAAATCACCGGATAGCGGCGGCGTGAGCTTTGATAGTCTGGCGGCAAGTAGAGCCAGATCCGTCGCGTACGCCCTAAGCTAGGCATAGCCATAGCCTCATCCAAGATCGTCACATTGGCGCTTCGAGTGCTGTTTGCGGACCGCCCCCGCGCAATCGATGGCATAGTAATGAGAGCGGCTAGGCTACCTCCGATGACCTGCCGTCGGCAGAGGTTATCAACGTAAGTTGATCCAAACGCCCAGTGTTTCATTTGTGAGATCGCCATTCCTGTGCTACTTACTCGCCTGATCGACGAAACTGGTACTGCCGTCGCATGGTCTTTTTTGCCCGTTTTAGCAAGATAGACCGTGCCTGCTTCCATTCTTCTAAGACGCCGAATGCTGTGCCGGATATCGCACGGTTACTGTGGCTGTAAGCATGCGAAGCGGCCAAACTATGAGAAAGGGTCCCACAATGGCGACCGGAGTTGTTAAGTGGTTCAACGCAACCAAGGGCTATGGCTTTATTCAACCTGATGCAGGTGGCGGCGATGTGTTCGTTCACATTAGCGCAGTTGAACAGTCTGGCTTGAACGGCCTGAACGATGGCCAAAAAGTCAGCTTTGAACTGAAGACCGAGCGCGGCAAGACCGCAGCGACCGAATTGCAAGTCATCTAATCTATTTGCAAACAGGTGCTTAAAAGGGCAGGGGCGGATGCTCCTGCCTTTTTTGTTGGCCCTGTTCAGTCCTCACCCACTCGACCACGCAGCCTTTTTACGGTCGAGCGCAGGGCCTTGCCCTCAAGCCGCTTCTCCCGTGCAGCACGGGTTGGCCGGGTCTTTTTGCGCGGCGGTGGAGGTGGCACACTGGCGCGATCAATCAAGCCTTGCAGGCGCTCGCGGGCATCTTGGCGATTGCGCTCTTGGGTGCGAAAGGTCTGGGCCAACAGCACGATGACGCCGTCCTTGGTGGCCCTTGATCCCGCCAACTTAATCAAGCGATCACGAACATCTTCGGGAAACGAGAGGCTGGCTGCCGCATCAAAGCGCAATTCAACTGCCGTTGAAACCTTATTGACGTTCTGGCCGCCGGGGCCTGAGGCACGCACGAAGGTCTCGCCAATTTCATCTTCGTCGAAACGATATAGGGTCGGTAGGGTCATGGGCAGACCCTAGACCCAAGCGTAATTGAAGCTGATCGATACCCGCTTAGACTTAGCGCGATTGAGCACGACTTCATGGCGCAACCAACTCTCCCACAAGATCACTTCGCCGATCTGTGGGGTTAGGAACACAAAGGGCTGTAAATCTTGGGCGGCCTCGGGCAGACGCGTGGGGGCCGCCATCATCATAGCAAGACGAGGGTCTTCGAGCTTCAGCGCCGACGCGCCATCGGGCAGCGTAACATAATAGGTGCCCGAAATGACGCTATGGGGGTGAATGTGCCCCGTGTGAACCCCGCCCGGTGGCAAACAATTGACCCACAGACTGTCAAGCTTCAGCTTGCCCCCTGCCAGATCAAAGCCAACTTCTTGGGCGAAGGAAGCGGCATGCTTGTCCAGTTGGCGTTTCAGATCGCCAAAGGCGCTGATCCGTGTCGGCAAATCGTTGAGGGAGGCATAGGACGTATAGCCCTTATAGCTATTGTCGCGGCACCAGCGCCGCCCCGCAGCATCCTCTTGCTCCAGCATGTCGCAGGCATCTGCCAAGTCTTGGCGCAACTCATCGGGAGCCCGCCCGCCCAAGGGTGCGCGGTAGAGCCGTGTTGCAAAGAGAGAGAGCGTTTCTGCCATGCGCGCTCTTAGCGTGAACATGGCCGGAAGGGAAGTTTGGCTTGGAACCGCAGACTTACTTCAAACCCGCACAGAAGCGCTGGATCCGGCGGCACGCTTCTTCCAGCGTCTCGGTTGAGGTTGCATAGGAAATGCGGAAGGCGGGGCTGCCGCCAAAAGCTGCGCCATGCACCACAGCAACGCCTTCAGACTCCAAAAGCTCGCGGGCGAAATCCTCGTCATTCTCAATGACCACGCCAGATGCCGTACTCTTGCCGATTA
>JBEIEG010000195.1:0-5128 GCA_040383035.1 Hyphomonadaceae bacterium
ATTCGAGCCCGTGACAATGATGACGTCCACATCCTCTGGTTCGGCAACCGCAGAAGCATTGGCAGAAGATGTCGGCGCATTTTGCGCTACGGCCGACCCAAACGCGCAGCTCAGTAATGCAGTTGATCCCAAAAGGAATATCGCTTTTTTCATCGTGGCAGTCTCCCAAATTTGTTTTTTCTTCACTAAAACGGTCACACCGATTGCCGTACTGGTGGCAACAGTTATCGGGGTAAGCTAAGAAAAATCATGAGACCACGGCTTGAAAAATCACACCCGTGGGAGGGGGATCATTCGAAAGTAATTCCTGATAAATAGCCCCCCAAGCAGGATGTAAACATCGAGCGTTAGTGAGCTCAGGCTAACTTGAAATCGACTTAAGTCAAAATGAGCCTAGTAAAAATAAAAAATCTTACAAATCAATATTTAAAAGTATTCTCATACTAGATCTGTGCAATTTTCCGCACAGAAAATCCGCAATTTGTGCGAAAAACCGCCAATCAAACTCGAACTGTCCTGTGTCGAACTAGGATAGTTTTGCCATCCAAACTGACGCCGTCCCGAAGTTTCGGCCATGTATTCCGAGGATCCGTTTGCATCTGAAATGCATTCCTTTCCAACAGCGGACTTAATAGGGCTCGGTTCTATCGCTCGCCATTTTATTAGGGCAAATCCAGTCTGCCTCGTTTGGAGAAGTAGGTTCGTCTTGGATCGGTTCGCCAGAGAGGGCTGGGACGTTAAGAGCGTTCAGTCCTCAGAAATTGCCACCCTCGAAAACTACCGTTGAAATTTTTTCATCGTCTCTAGGAATCGTAACGCTCACTGTCCGAGTATCAAATCGTGGAAACCCCGATAGCTCATAAACATGGGTGCTATCTGTTGGCGAGCCAATCTGGCGGCGACGCTTCTCTATATTTACACCCCCCTCAGTGTATTGTTCTGATGAGAGAAATGTTGCTTCCAGCTCTGCAACAAGCTGCTTAGCCTCGCCAGTTGATATATGAAATGTCGCAACCAAAGTGGAATCGGTAAAGCCGGAACAAGTGACGCTATTCACCAAAATGAGATCTGGAAGCTTCTCAATAAAGAAGCTGCGAATTGTCTTTTCTTGAACAGTTATTTGGCGTTTGCCGAAACCAAGGCCGCATGCCGTTCCTGTGGTAAATCCGTTCTGAAACAAATCCACGAAAATCAGAATGGGAACCAGTAACAAGAGTAACAACGCGTTACGAACTAAGTTGCGTCTATTCATGGGACTTTTCTCAGAATCTAGGGGCACTGGGACCGGATCTTACTACTTTCAGGTTGGTGAAACGAGTTACAAGATTACCCAGCACCTAAGAATCCAGCCAGAAGTTTGAATAGCTCTAGAACGGGTGGTTGAGAACTTGGACTCGTCTCACCTTGCAAGCAAGCTGGCCAGAAGGCATGCGATAGCTAAGAGGCCAAAAGCTCCGCCGATCAGCAGGGAAGGCCTGACGCGGCCTAGTAACAAGTACGGCATGGTACCCATTAAAGCGGCGCCCGTAGACACTTTGCAGAGCCCGTATAGCGTTGCCGCCAGTCCTGTGATGTCAACAGGACCGGTGCGCGAATGGATTGTGTAAAATCCCTCACCAGCGATCTCACTCAAAATGTAGATGCCCTGCGCAATGTACATGCTCGCTAAGATGGCCATGATCACGGCAAAGGCTCGATTTCCAGCTTTTACTTTATCTGCGGGGCGTGCTCCGGAACTTTCGCCTGCTTGTTGCGCCATTCTGTTCGACCTCACAATCTCGATACGATCATCATGCCAAATCCAATGACGAACAGTGGGACAATACGGGCAAAGCCTTTTCCGCAATGTTAAATGCACGTGTTCGTTCTGTTTCGATTGGTAGCATGACCCTTCCTTCTTGAGGACAATCTTGGCCTTCCAGATTGCGAGATGATGTAATGCTAGCGAAACCATGTGAGCTCGCACGTTGGTCTTGTGGCCTTGATCTCCTTTTAATGGTCTGACTTTGGCCGAAAGCGGACTGGCGGGTTTGGGGGCGTGGGCGGGGTAAACGGACGTTCAGGAGCGAACAAATTCTTTGAATGAATGATGGAAGCTTGGGTGCTCAAGTCACCCACATGCTTCCAATTTGACTAGACAACCCATTCGATGGCTTCAAAGTGGTAAAGCGTGCGCCGCAAGGTTTTCAATGCCTACCTCTGTTGAGTGGTAACCCTCCATTTCCTGCTTCGTTTGAAGTTGCCATATGTTAGGCTCCTATAGCTCCTGACGCCGCGTCAGGAAGCGGCAGCATTAACCCCAAGCGCCTGCCGCCAGTCCCTTAAGAACAGCCATGCGCATAGCATGCCCGCGGGTCCCGAGGCCAGCACAGCACATAGGATCAATCCTTCTGGAAGGACTTCAAATTGATCTCCCAGTCCGATCAAGGCGTAGACTGGCGCCCCAATCAGCATGACTAACGTGTATCCTGTCGGATGGTTGACACGGACCAGCAAGGCCTTTTCAACCGCATCTCCAGCAAGTTGGATGAACAAACGGGTGACGACGATCTGTAGCGCCAGATAAGCGGCAGTGGCATAAAGCCACGGCCAGACCTCCGCCCTCCCGGTAAGGCCTGAAGCAACTGCTAAAAAAAGGGGTGCGACTGCGCCGCTGAGTGTCTCGGCGTAAGAAGGCAATCCTCGGCGCGAGATGGCGAGGTGGCCGTAGATGAGCCAAGCGGACAGTCCGCTTGAAACGACCCCGACTATTTGGCCCCAGGTCATAAGACTGGCGCTGTCCAGAGGCCACAGCGTCATCCGGTCACGAGCTTGATCAACCATTTCCTGAAGCGCTAAACCGATGGTGATGCTGATGAGGGTGATGAAGACATCCGCGACCTTGTCGCGAACCCAGCCCTCAGTTATCGAGCCATCTGGGTGGATTGATTTGGGGCGTGTTGAAGCTTCCCGAGGACCTTCACGTATTGCCCGCTGCCAGTCCCGGAAATAAAGTACAGGCAGTAGTATCGCCGCAGGGACAGTCGCCCAAGCCATGGCAGCTGCGCCCCAAGAACCCACCCGTTCACCGTGAATAGCAGCAGCGGCAACAAACGCGCACGGTGCACTCAGGACTAGGATAAGAAGGAAGCCCCCGGGTTGAAGCATGCGGCGGAAAGCATGTCCCTCGACAGCGCCCGCAGTAGTCAGAACGCTGACTGTGGAGGCGATGACGGACACCGTCAGAAACACGCCTGCCATAAGGAACCAGGCTGTCGGATCGGCGGAGCCAACAAAGCTATTTGAGAATAAGAGCAATAACGGACCAACAAAGGCAGCAAGGGACTCGGTGAAGCGCGGTATTTGACGTCGCGCAATGGCGAGGTGGGCGTAGACTGCCCAGGTGCCGAGTGTAGAGCTAACCATTCCGAAGATCTGGCCCCAAGTCATGACGGCCTGTGCGTCGAGAGGCCAAAGCGTAAGATCGTTACGGGCCAGCTGTAGCAGGTCGGCCAACACTATGCCCACGAGGATGCTGAGAAAGGTTATGTAAAGGTCCGGCGACCGATCTGCGACATATGCGGCCAACCCATTTTCGCGATAGCGCACAGGAGCACGCGATGTCTTCGATTTCGTGGCCACTGTTACCCCTTGGAATACGAAGCTTAGATTGATACAGCGTCTGCCCGCTGTCAATTAAATCAGGGCTTCCGCGAACCGTCGTATGGTCGAGCAATGCGGATCAAGCCTTGGTAACAAGCGTGCAGTTCATCGATGGAATGCAACATGCTCAAGCAATTCCTAGGATCGCTTATGTTTGACATCAGCCAAAGCACTTGGAACGGCTTGTCTTTCGACGATCCTGCGTGCGCACTCAAACTCGAGTACGGCCTGTGCCAAGACAGGGCCTGAGGCAAAGTCTGTCCGAGTAGAAAAAGCTAAAACGAAGACCGCCGCTCTCAAGGTGGTGCAGTCCTGTCGGTGTGCACCCTTGTTACTTCGATCCATGTCATAAGGAAGTCGGGCGGGACCCTGTATGCACCCTTGGTCCTGCAAGACCGTCGCGTAGCTGAGGGCCCGCCCGAGCCGTTTCCTGAACGGTTGCCCACCCTGAACAGTTGCTGGGAGCGGTCTACCACCACCGACTCCGCTAACAAGGATAGGAGTGCTACCATGACAGATACTTATGTCGGTGTCGATGTTTCGCGGGCTTGGATCGATACGTTTTGCCCCCTCACCAACCAACATCAACGCCTAACAATGGACCCCGCCATACTCGACACCTTCGCCGCCGGGCTTAGTAGCAAAGGCGTCGTGGTCGTGCTCGAAGCCACAGGCGGATGTGAGCGCGCGTTACTTCACGCACTCACCATCCACAAAGTTGGCTATGCGAGGGTCAATCCAAGACAAGCGCGAGAATTCGCGCGCGCAACGGGCCGATTGGCAAAGACCGATGCTGTCGATGCGCGCATGCTGGCCGATATGGGTGCGAAGTTTGCCCTGAAAGCCGATGATCCGATTGATCCACAACGGGCAAGATTAGCCGACTTAGTTGCGCGCCGTGAGGCCTTGATCGGCTATATAACAAAGGAAAAACAGAGACTTGGAACCACGGTTGATCTCTTCATCAAAGACGATATCGCCACCACGCTCACCTTCCTCAAGACCCGTCTCGCAGCCCTGACTAAGGAAATAGCTGCCCACATCAAATCTGCGACACAACTCGCCAAACTTGATGCAGCCCTCCAAAGTGCTCCTGGCATCGGCCCTGTTGTCGCCGCCACTTTAGTCGCCGGCCTACCTGAAATCGGAACGACCAACCGCCGAGCTCTCGCCAGCCTTGCAGGTCTCGCACCACACGCTTGCGACAGCGGCATACGACGCGGCTCTCGCCATATCTGGGGCGGTCGCGCCCAGATCCGGCGCGCCCTCTATCTCGCCGCCTTCATCGCCAGTAGCCGTGATCCTGTCCTTAAAGAGTTCCGCACCAAGCTCTCAAACCAACAGCGTCCGTTCAAAGCTATTATCATCGCGGTCGCCAGAAAACTCCTCACACACCTCAACGCCATGATCCGCTCAGGACAGCCTTGGAACAATCAAATCAACGCTGAATTGACACCCGCATGACCTTGGTCAAGACAGTTGCTAC
>JBEIEG010000196.1:0-5113 GCA_040383035.1 Hyphomonadaceae bacterium
ACCAGCTTCTTTGTCCGCCGTTCGAAGGGTGGCCGTTTCAATGGCGACCGTCAAACTGTCAGCGGCAAGATCACAGCCAATGGCTCGCTCACCCAAGCCGGGCGTACCGCTTCGGTTGACTTCGTGAACCAAGACGAATTGGGCTTGAAGAACCGTGGCGACCTCGCTGGTGGCCGCTACACCCTCGAATTCACGCTTCTCCAAGGTGACTTCAAGCAAAGCACATTCGAATTGTCAGCCACACGCTGCCCCGGCGGCTCTGGCGGCTGCGTCATTGATGCAAAATATGAGTCGAGCGGTGCAGAAGCCTATGCCACCTATCGCAACGGCCCATTCTCCGTCATTGGCAACGCCACCTATTCGAACGCGAAAATCTCGCGTCCAACTGGCAGCGGTGCGTCGGGCCCATTCACCCGTGCACCTGGCATTCCTGACTTGAGCTTTACGGTCGCAGCCAATTATGACTTCAGTGACAAGATCGCTGTGGGTGTCAGCACAACCGGCCAGACTTCATCAATCGATGATGGCGGTCGCGAGTATCCAGGTGGTGCGGTCCTCAATGCTACGGCCAAGTATTCGTTGTTGAAGAATGTCGAACTCAGCCTCTCAGCCTATAACTTGTTCGACAAGTTTGACCTGCGTGGAAATGGTGGCGTGGTAAACGCTGGCGTCAATCCCGCGGTGATCAGTGGCAACCCAGCCTTGGGTCGCACAGTTACGGCGGCGATCCGCTACACCTTCTAAGGTGAACCGGCCAATGCTAACAAAGAAATAAGGTTCCCCGTAAGGCGGAAACTTAGATAGATGGGGCTGATCGCATCTGCTTTCGGCCCCATTTGTTCGACTGAGCTGAAGCTCTGGATCAAGGAGGCGTTATGACCCCATCATCTGATCGACGCATCCGCTCCATCGTCATTGTTGGCGGTGGGTCTGCTGGCTGGATGACGGCTGCTGCCTTGGCCAATACGCTCAAGCAAGATTGTGACATCAAGTTGGTTGAATCCGAGTTGATCGGAACTGTCGGTGTTGGTGAAGCGACCATTCCGCCAATCCGCACCTTCAATGAAATGCTGGGCATTGATGAGCGCGAATTTGTTGCCAAGACCAAAGGCTCCTTCAAGCTCGGCATCGAGTTTGTGAATTGGGGCAGTCAGGGCAATCGCTATTTCCACCCGTTCGGGCCCCATGGTCGCGCCTTTGATATTGTCGGGCTGCACCATTTCTGGCTGAAGGCGCGTGAGGCAGGCGACACCACCTCGTTTGACGATTTCTCGATGGCTTGGTCTTTGGCCCAGCGGGGCCGCTTTACGCGCCCAAGCCCTGATCCCCGCCAAGTCATGTCGACCTTTGACTATGCCTACCACTTCGATGCCGGCCTCTATGCGCGCTTGCTGCGTGAGTATGCTGAAGCGCGCGGTGTCACGCGCCATGAAGGTAAGGTGGTCAGCGTCCGCCAACATGGTGAGAACGGCTTTGTTGAGGGCGTGACGCTGGAGAGCGGCCTAGAGCTAACCGGCGATCTCTTCATTGATTGCTCTGGCTTCCGTGGCCTGTTGATCGGCGAGGCCCTCAAAGTCGGCTATCAGGATTGGACGCATTGGCTGCCGTGTGATCGAGCTGTTGCCATGCCCTGCGCCAAGGTCGGCGATATGCTGCCTTATACCCGCTCAACCGCCTGTGAGGCAGGCTGGCAATGGCGGATACCGCTGCAGCATCGCACCGGCAACGGCTATGTCTATTGCAGCAAGTTTATCTCCGACGAAGATGCGGAAGCCTCGCTTCGTGCAAATCTGGATGGCGAAGCTTTGGCCGGACCAAACAAGCTGCGCTTCACGACTGGCCGACGCGACAAGTTCTGGGAAAAGAATGTGGTCGCCATCGGCCTCTCCAGCGGCTTCTTAGAGCCGCTTGAATCGACGTCGATTCATTTGATCCAAGCTGGCATTTCCAAGCTGCTCGCCTTGTTCCCGCAGCGCGATTTTGATCCGCTGATTGTCGACGAATACAATCATATTGCCTCAACCGAGTTTGAGCGCATCCGCGACTTCTTGGTCCTGCACTATAAGCTGACCACGCGCGATGACAGCCCGCTTTGGCGCTATTGCGCCAGCATGGACATTCCCGATACGCTGAAACTCAAGATCGAGCACTTCCGTCGATATGGTCGCCATATCGCGCGCGATATGGATTTGTTTGGTCAGCCGAGTTGGCTCGCAGTCCACATCGGGCAAGGCAATATCCCCCAAGACGTTGATCCTGTGTTCGACTTCCGGGGCACAGATGGTCGCGACTATCTCGGCAAACTCAGGGCTGCCATGGTGGCAAGCGCTGAGCAAGTCCCCACCCACCAAGCCTTCGTCAACCAACATTGCGCGGCAGAAGGGGCGGTCCTCTAGGTGTCCTACCCCTGCTTCCAATACCCCTCAATTCTATGACGACCGACCAGGACGAGTTCAGCGTGCCCCTGACTAATTCTAAGACCTTTCTGCCAGATGCCAGCAAACCTTGGCGACCCAATTTCTGGCGTGCGTCGCACTTGGAGCAGATTGATTTTGCTAATCTACCAAGCCCGCGCGTCTTTGGTCAGGACGATGTCCAGCACCTCGACCCGGCTTTGACCTTATGGGACATTTGGCCCGTCCAATTGGATAATGGTGACCTCGTTGAACTCGACAGCGGCAGCCTGTGGGTGATGCTGTCGGCCCCCCGCCTGCCTGACCCCGATGTACGCCACAATATGGCGCGGATGCGCTTGCTCCTGAAGTCAGAAGCTGGCTGGCAGGACTGCGGTAATCTGCTTCCTGATGGGTTTTCGCCGGGCAGTCGTGAGTGGTCCGGCTCAACCCGCCTCAACCCAGAAACGGGCGAAGTCACCTTGTGGTTTACCGCGGCGGGCAGGCGTGATGAGGTCAAGCCGGACTTTGAACAACGTCTCTTCCATGCCGTTGGCACCCTAAACGCAACTGGCAGCCTGCCGCGCGTGACCAACTGGCACGGCTTGACCCAAACCGTCGTCAATACAGGTGAGTTCTACGCCGACCTCTCGGTCACCCAAGGCGTGCCGGGTCAGATCAAGGGTTTTCGCGATCCCTATTGGTTCCGCGATCCAGCGGATGGGGCCGGATACGTGCTCTTCACTGCTTCGCGCGCGTCTCACTTACCCGCGAGCCTTTATGATGGCGTGATCGGGCTGGCACGGGCGACAGATGTCGACGGACATCAAACCTTTGAGCTCCTACCCCCGATCCTCGATGCCTTTGGCTTGGCGAGCGAGATGGAGCGGCCGCATATGTTTGTGCGCGACGGCCTCTATTATGTCTTCTGGTCGACCCAGACACACATTTTTGATCACCGTTTTGCTCAGGGGCCAACAGGGCTCTATGGCATGGTCGGCCCTTCGCTGTTTGGGCCGTTTGAGCCGCTGAATGGGTCTAGCCTCGTGCTCGCCAATCCGCCGGAGGAGCCACGCCAAGCCTATGCCTGGCAGGTTTTACCCTCACTCGAAGTCGTCAGCTTTGTCGACTTCTGGGGCTTAAAGGGAGGCAATATCCAAAATGACCTCACCCTGAAGCAAACCCAGTTTGCAGGCTCTATCGCACCCTCCAGCTATGTGGGTCTGCAAGGGACCACCAGCACCCTTATTGGCTAGGCAGGCTGGCGAATATCAAAGGCGAGGCTTAAGCGCTCGCCCGCTTCAATTGGCACGGTCCGATGCCAATGGGTGGATGGGAACAGCACCAAAGTCCCGGCTTTGGGCGCAAGCTGGTGGGTTGGACCAAGGCCCAGATTAAGTTCGGGTGGTGCTTCGCCAAATTGCAGATAGCCCGCAGGAGCTGGTCCTGCTTCAGTCTCGCTCGGCATATCAATATGCAAGGCGGAACTGATCCAGCCCATCGGGTGCGTATGCACGCTATGGAAGCCGCCCGCCTTCAACAGGACAGACCAACTGCCTTCAAATAGGATGGGCCGATCTCGAGGTGGGGACAATAAGGGATGGCCCTCTTGCGGTGCTGGCAGATCATCCAGAAAGGTTTGGACCGCACCCGTGATCTTCTCCCGCACACGCTGAAGGATCGGAATTGGCCGGAAGAAGAGTTGTCGGTCAGTCTGTGTGCCGCCCTTCACCGATTGCTCAAGATAGGGCGCTTGTGCCGTGTGCAGGTCTCGTAAGCTGGCCGCCAATTGCGCGAGCTCATCCGGGCTTAGACCCAAATCAATAGCGCGAACAAACGCGTTATCCACTCCATCTAGCCACTCTGCGGCAGGATGGTTGCTCAACCGCCAGCCCAACGACAGATAGGGCCAAAACAAACGAGCTTGGGTGGTGTTGCGATAAGTCTCTGCGCGCGCAAGGGCTGCGTCAATCGCGCCGCACCGCAACGCATGGCGTATACGACAGAGATCAAGGCCGGGGTCCACCACATCTGCGACTGTCTCAAACAGATTCGGATCTTGGCCTTTTGGGCCATTACTTTCGCTCTCTATCGAAAGGCGGGCGATCTCCAAGCCTCGGTTTGGCCCCAGACGATGGATGGCTTCTTGCACGCATGCACGTGCATCATCCCAAGCCCGTGCAGTCGATAAAAGGTGCACATGCGCCAGCCGCAAACTCAAAGAATCTGGCAAGGCGGCAATCGCGCGGTGATAGCTTTCATCAAAATCGTCGCGCCGGCCAATGGCCACCCGCAAGGTTGCGAGGCTTTTGTGACCGTCGAGCCATTGGGGATGTTGGCTCAACGTATCCATCAGAATCGATTGAGCCCGCTCGGCTTCGCCTTCTGCAGCCAAGGCCGCAGCATAGGTCCGGATCAGATGCGGATTGCCAGGGTCAAGCGTTGAGGCCCGTTCAAAAGCTGAAACGGCGTTTCGACCGGTCTCGAACAGGACTTGGGCATAGGCAAAGGCTGAGACTGGGCTTGTCGCGGTTTCAGCGACCGCCCGCTCTAAGGCCTCAAGCGCGCCCTCCATATCCTGAAGGTCGCGCTTAGCCAGTCCAATCTGTAGCCAATTGAGTGCCATCATCCTGCCTAGGCGGGGCGCTTCTCCCGCACCCACAAGACGCAGACTGCCGCAATCACCAACATGATGCCAGCCATGGTGATCACATGGCGTG
>JBEIEG010000197.1:0-5108 GCA_040383035.1 Hyphomonadaceae bacterium
AGCTAATCCTTATGAAAACACGAGGCAGCCACGTCTGCCCCGATTAACCCCGCTTATCCATCCCCAACCGGTGTCGCCGCTGCAGCAACAACGCCCTCTCGTCGGAGATGGGCTTAGGTTATCGGAGGTTTGGTGGGAGGGGGATAAGTTTTGTTCTGTCCTTGAAGTAATAGCACATCACCGCCGCTTCAATTCCTTCATATGGACGCAACCAACAACGCTGGCGTCTGAACCTTAGGCGTCACAAAATCTGCTGCCGAGGCCGCGCTAATATTATATCTGCGGCGAACCAGTTCTAAGGGCTCGTCCAATTGTTCCTCAAATTTCACAAATTGCAGGCTGTTGGCCGCCCTGCCGTGCGACCAGCCTTGCGTGATGGCGTTCATGGCTGGCACGGTCAGATTCGGATCGATGAAAGTCATATGGGCCGTTACGACGGCAATCCACATTGATGCGTAGGGGAATTGTGTTTGTGCAAGTTGAAAGGCTTGAACCGCCAACTCGCCTAAGGGCGTCGGGGGGTAGCCCGTAATTACATGATGCAGATCATGGGTTTGATACCCACGTAAGACCTTATGTTTTAGGACATCGGGTAGGTTTTTCAAGACCCCAGTCGCCTCAAACTGTTCATGCAATTGGCGGTAACCCACAGCAAGGGATTCCATCAAATTATGGTCGCGGACAAACGCCAGATAATGCGCGCCCAATGTGCCGGGCGCATGAACCTCCAATGCTGCCAGAGACAGGGGCGGGGCATAATAGCGCTCGGCCGCTAATGGCCCTTGCACGGGATCGTTTTCAATCAACGCCACATATTTCTCAATGGCGTCAGCTGGAGCGCTTTCCCACCAATCATTGAACAAAAGATGGATGCCATACTCATTGAAATTCTCGGCGCTTTTTAGAAACTTCGCTCCAAAAATCTGGTCCATTTTGCCCGTCATAGGTCTTTCCTCCATCCTGTTTCCGCCCTGCTTTTGCTATTGACGCCGCGCAGTCTAGCAGTACTATTGACGAAAAGTATAATAAAAAAATAGGGGCTGAATTGGAAACGCAGAAAAAGCCGTTAGGCCAAGCGCAAATCTGGGCATTCTCCACCGTGGCGTTGCCGCTGGGTATGCTGGGCTTGCCCATGGCGATCTATTTAGCGCCATTCTACTCCGGCCAATTGGGCCTTTCGCTGTCGCTGGTGGGAACCGCGCTGGTGCTTGCCCGGATTAGCGATTTTGTGACGGACCCGATCATGGGCTTGATCACCGACCGTTGGCGTCCTGCTTTGGGCCGAAGACGCATTTGGCTGATCTTCGGCACTTTGATCATGATGGCAGGCGTGCAGCTGTTGCTGCGACCGCCGCCAGAAGTCGGCGTGGTGTGGTTCGGGTTTAGTGTGGCGCTGGTTTACTTGGGCTACACAACCTTACAGATTCCTTATGAGGCTTGGGCCGGCGAGATTTCTGGCGATTATCATGTGCGGACCAAAATCGCCGCAACAAAGCAAGGGTATAGTATCCTTGGTCTTGTCGTGGCGACCGCCATTCCCGCCTATGTTTTGAGCCAGCCCGGGAAGGGAAGTGGCGATGTGCTCAATGCCATTGCTCTGGCGGTCTTAATCCTGCTTCCACTCAGCGCTGCTTTGGTCTTCTTCACAGTGCCGCAACCCGATGTCCCCAGCGAGAAGGCCCCGTTGAATCTGAAGCGTGCAGTGGGTCTGATGCGCGCCAACCAGCCCTTCAGCCTTCTGGTCGTCGTGGTTCTGATGGCCACCATTGGCGAGGTATTCCGCCAGACCATTACGGTCTTTTTCGCGCGCGATATTGTGGGCGTCAAAAACATCGGCGTTGTCTATGCCGTCTATTTTGCCGTGGGATTATGCGCTGTTCCCTTATGGGGTTGGCTGAGCAAGGCCATTGGCAAGCATCGCGCACTGATCCTCGCCCTAGGGATCGTTGCGGCGACCAATTTTGCGATGGGCCTTCTACAGCACGGGCAAGGTCATCTGTTCATTGCCTTGTTCGTGCTGAAAGGGATTTGCTATGGCGCGATTGGGATTTTACCCAATGCGATGGTCGCTGACACCGTTGATCTCGACACTGCCCAAACCCAAGACCGCCAGCAAGGCGTGTATTTTGCGGCGATTGCCATGGTCCAAAAGCTGGGCTTTGCCCTCGGCGGCGGTTTGCCACTAATTTTGTTGGATGTTGTCGGATTTAAAGCTGCAGGCGGGAGCGAGGTAGAAGCCCTATTCTGGATGCGGATTTTCTACGCCATCGTTCCTGGCGTTTTGGTCGCCATTGCAGCCATGCTGTTGACCCGCTACTCTTTAACCGCCGAACGGCAAGAGGAATTGCGGCACTATATCGCGCAAAAGGAGGCAGGTTTGACGCCCGAGATGCCAAGCTATCTTCAGGACAATGTCTATCATGACCGTCAAAAGGCATCATCATGATCAAGGGATTGCACCATGCAGGACTCAGCGTCGCCGATCTCGAGCGCGCCATTGGCTTTTACAAAACCGCCCACACTTTTGAGGTAATCAGCCGCTTTCAAGTTCCCAACCGCGCTGATCTGCGTGCTATGATGGCGGTAGAAGATAGTGCCTGCGAAGTGGCCCTTTTACGCGGCCCAACGGGATTCCTAGAGCTCTTTCAATTCGCAAACCCCATGGCACCAGATGGCCCGCCAGAGGTTTATCGCGCCGGTCTTCGCCACATTTGCATCCAAGCCGCAGACGGCGATCGCCTCTATGATGATTTTATCGGGGCAGGGGCTAAGAGCCATGCTCGTCCGTCAGGTCTGGGGACGGGCAATCTCTATTGCTACATCCGCGACCCAGAAGACAATATCTTGGAGCTCGAAGGCCTACCCTATGCGGCTTCTGTTGCTAGCCCGCCTTGGTTCGCCCATGTTGCCGTGGTTACCCCCAACATCAAACGCCTAACGGCCTTTTATAGTCTCGTCACAGGTGCCCCGGTGCACAGCTCTGGCTATTTTGGACCAGAGCCGAAATATGATGTGGTTGCCGGTCTTGAAAACATCGTCTTCGATGGTGCTTGGGTGAAAGCTGGGCCATTGACGCTGGAATTTTGGCAGTATCATCAGCCGCAAACACAAAGCAGGCCCCTAGCCAATGCGTCAAAACATGGCTGGAGCCATTTCGCGTTAGAAGTGGATGATCTGGACGCCGAGTATCAGCGCCTACTGGCTGCAGGCGTGCATTTCCATAGCGCTCCCATGAGCAATGGGGCCGTGCGCTTTGTCTATGGCCGCGACCCTGACGGCAATATTTTCGAGCTTCTCCAGGTTTTGCCCGGCCATGAACATCTGTCGCTAGACCAAGTCACTGGAAGGGATTTACCGGCCGAGATTGATCGCTTGATTGCGCAGTTTCACCGCGCACGTGCTCAGGGTCAAAACAACTGATGCCAGCCCTGCATGAACCCGACTGGTCGTCGTTCGACGCTGGGTTCCAGTCCATACAAGGACTGAAATTGCATGTCGTGCGCACAGGCCCTCGCAGCAGCGATAAGACTCCCATGCTGTGCCTGCATGGCTTTCCAGACATCTGGTCAATATGGAGTCGGATGATCACGCACCTGCCAAAGGACCGCCTGTACGTGATGCCAGACCAACGCGGCTATCATCGTTCGGACAAGCCAAAAGAGCTTTGTGATTATGCGCCCAAAATTCTTCTAGAAGACATTCGCCAACTCATTGTCACCAATTCCCCCGGCGGGAAAGTCGTGCTGGCTGGCCATGACTGGGGCGGGGTCATCGCGTCGTGGTTTGCTGCCATCTATCCAGAGCATGTATCCCATCTGATCTTGATCAACGCGGTTCATCCTGTGACCCTACAAATGGCACTGTTGGCAGACCGGGATCAGAGAGCGGCTTCTGCCTATATGCCGGCCCTGACCTCTGGTGCGCTCGAGGCCGATTGGCTTAAAGATCCCACCAGCAATCCATTCAAGAATTGGTATCGCGAGGCACAAGCCGATGGTCGCATGGGATCGGTTGAGGCCGCGCTTTATGAAGCCGCTTGGTCAGACAATGATCGCTGGCGGGCGGCCATCGATTGGTATCGAGCCAGCCCCTTTGATCTTACCACGGGCCCAGAAATGCCCAGCTGGATCCATGAAAGGGATTGGACAATTAGGGCACCGACCCTGTTAATTTGGGGCGAGGCGGACACGGTCTTTACCGCCAATACCCGCGACTATATGGCGACCTATTTTGCTCAATTGAGTGTTACGCGCTTGCCCGGGATTGGGCATAATCCATTGCGGGATGACCCCGTTTCAGTGGCCAAGGCCATCCACACATTTCTCGATCAAGGAAACCAACATGTCTAAAGTCAGTCTCGGATTAGAAGGTCGGGTTGCGATCATTACAGGGGCTGCGCGTGGCATAGGACGGGCAGCCCTGCATCGTATGATTGAGGAAGGCGTACATGTCCTCGCATGGGATATTGATCCGGCTTGGAAAGAAGAAATTAAAGCCATTGCGACGCCCGACACCGTCAAGATCGCCGCATTTGTCGGCGATGTCTCGCAGAGCGCAGCGTGGCAAGAGGCGGTCAAAAGCGCAGTTGCCGAATTTGGGCGCTTGGACTTTCTATTTTCAAATGCTGGGATTTCTGGGCCTGCACTACCGGTCTCGCGTTATGAGGATTCTGACTTCGACCGTGTCATGGCGATCAATGCGCGCGGGGTTTATCTCGGCTTGAAATATGTCGGCCAGCACTTGAGCCAACAGGGCAGGGGGGTGATCGTCAATGTTTCGTCCATCAGTGGGCTGAGTGGTGGTGGTAATATCTTTGCCTATACCGCGAGCAAGCATGCCGTTGTTGGCATGACGAAATCCGCAGCCGTGCATTACGCGCCCAATGGGGTTCGCGTCTTGGCTGTTTGCCCATCGCCAACCGATACCGACATGATGGCCTATGCCGAGCGCTCCGTCATGCCAGGCGACCCACAAGCAGCCCGCCCGATCTTCACACAAGGCGTGCCTATGGGCCGCTATGCGGAGCCAGCAGAGATCGCCAATGTCTTTGCTTTCCTGATCTCTGATCAGGCCTCGTTCATGACAGGCACCATCGTGCCCGTCGATGG
>JBEIEG010000198.1:0-5082 GCA_040383035.1 Hyphomonadaceae bacterium
AGCAAATTGCGCTTATGCGAGGTCTCAAACGCTTGCACGACTTGCCCAGCACCGGACTCAAACAGGTCCAAATGCGCGCCACTGGTCAGACGATTGAGGGCAAGTGGGCTGGTTCGATCCGTCGCAGCCCGCAAAATCAAGTCAGAGCCTGTCAGAGTCCAAATCCCAACTGGCCAGAGGATCTGCTTGCCCAAAGCGGCAATAAGAGGCCAAGCGCCTTCCCGGATCCAGGCCTCGTTTTGTGCGCCCTCGGCGAGATTGGTTACTGCCAAGGTAGGACGATAACGATCATCCATTTCATCGCGAATCACAAAGCCGCCCTGACACAGGGTTTCTAGAATGCGATAAGCGGTTGTGCGAGGGACGCGGGCACGCTCTGCCACTTCCGTGACGGTCATTCCGTCTTGGCCATTTAGCGCACGCAGCGCCTCTAAACCGCGAAGTAAGGCTCTTATTGGGCGCACTGGCTCTGCGTTGTGGTCTATCATTAGGTAACCCCTTATCTCCGGGTGCGCACTCGATCCCCCATAGAAAAGAATGTGACTAATTTTATTGACACAATAATGCGTCCAAATTTTTGGAATATCAAGCTATATCGCGCAGGTCACTGCGCTAATTGGCTATTTGGAGGTAAGAACTCGCATGAGCATCGCAAGTGCCAGCACAGGAGCAATGAAGATGACCCTGATATGCCCAAAAGGCGGGCGAGCATATTTCCAAAAATAATACAAAAAACTTCGCAATTTTGACGCTTCAACCTGCCAAGGTGCTACTTGACTGGTGCCGCCTATATGCGTGGCACGTGCGCTTGGATGAAATATAACTTTGCCGCCACCTAGGGCATAACGATGGCAAAGATCTATATCCTCAACATGGAGAAAATAGGCTTCATCAAACCCACCAATCTGCCAGAATGCGTCGGCACGGGTTAGCATCAAGGCACCTGAAACTACGGGGGTCTCTATGGGGCTCGTGGGCAAGGGCTCGCGGTTGCGGTTAAAGTCCCGCCAGACTCCAGCCTGTTCACCGGGGCGACCAAGCCCCAAGAAACTGACGCAAGCAGACCATACGGACAACGCGCCACGTCGAGCACCTCGTTGTTCAAGGCCTTCTGGATCACAAATGCAACCGCCAACGAGAAGCGGCCCGGTTGCAGCGGCGATCAAGGCCATTTGAGCTAAAGCATCAGGCTCAACCATGCAGTCAGGATTCACAAATGCGAGCATTGAGCCAGTCGCGTGCTTTGCGCCAAGATTGCACGCACGGCCAAACCCAACGTTGCCATGCCCGGTTATGAGCTTCAAGCGCGGCTCAGCCTCTGTCCAAGCGCTCAAGTCACTTAAAACCTTGTCAGGGTTGCCGTTGTTAACGAGGACGATTTCGTCACAGTCAGGACTTGCCAGCAGGTTTGTCAAACACGCACGAAGAACATCCCCGCTATGATAGGTGACAACCACTGCGCTGATGCGCGCCTCAACCTGCACGACGCTCTCTCAAATCGTCCGCCCACCAGCGTGGGTTGCGCAACATGAACGAGAAGGCAATCAAGGTAGCGAAGCTGGCCCAAACCCACTCTCTCCAGGCAGAATGACTAAAGCCCCAATTGAGAGCAAGGAAGGTCAGACCGCCAACCAAAGCCGCTGTAGCAACGCGGTACTGCCCAAACACGCGAATTGCCACAACGCCGGCCATGATCACCGTTACCGATGCCAAAAGTGCTCCAACTCCGCCTGTTTCTAACCAAATATGCAAGGGCGCGGAGTGGGGGTGCAATTGGATAATTGGCCACGTAAATCCACCGTAAATGATCGGAGTATCAAAGATGCTGCCCGCACCTAATCCCCAGCCCGTCAACGGTTTTTGCGCGATATACTCAGACGCCGTCTCCCACATTTGGGCGCGCCGACCATAGGATAAGGGCATCTCATCGCCAGGCCATAGCTGAAACGCAACCTGCGCTATTGCGGGGTAAATCAAAGGTGCAGCGGCAATCAGGGCTGCGGTGCCACCGCTGACCAAGCCCAAAGCTAAGCGTGGGAAGCGCAAAGCAAACAAGGCAGCTATGGTACCCACAGCAAGGCCCAACGCATTGATGTCTGTTCCAAACTGAAGTGAAATGAAAATTGATAAGGCGACCAGAAGAAGACGGATGCGAGGATCAGATAATTGCTGGTAGAGACAGGCGTAAACGACCCAAAACAGGGTGAGGGTCGCAGAGGCAGCCCGGCCCATATCGCCCGCAATCTCTAAAGACTCTTTATCCGGCGAGGCAAACCTATTCATCGCATAGTGATTTAATGCTTCGCTTGTCAAAATGCCCAGCGACATAAACACACCCGCTATAATGGCGCGCTGTGCCAAGAGCCGATCTTCACCTTCGCACCCATAAACCGCCCAAATGCCGATCGGTGCCAAAACAAAGACAGCGGCCAGCCGCCGAGTTGTCTCTGCGGCTAGGTCGCCGGCTGGAGACCAGAGCGAGGTCAACAGCACCCAAATCACAAACAAGATTAAACACAACCATGTTGCACCATGCCTCTTCAAGGCAGCAACAAAGGCTTTATCGAGCGACTGGCCCGGCGCCCTGAAACTGTAGATCAGTCCCCATAGTCCCGCGATGCCCAAGCTCAAGGCGAGGCCAGTAACGCCGGTACCAGCAAACAAGCCAAAGGCAATTCCAAAGGCTCCCGCGATCTTTGCACGAGTGTCTAATGGTCTGTTTGGACTGGAGTCTAACGGCACAGTACTCACGCAGGCGTCTCTTTCAGATCAGGGGCCAAACTCTCGGCTGTCAGGATCGCAACCGCCTCGTCCAACGTCATGATCTCCTGCGCTTGGCTGCCAAAGCGACGCAAGGCGACTTTGCCTTCTTCGGCTTCACGTCGTCCCACCACCGCCATGACAGGCACTTTGGCTAGGGAATGCTCCCGCACTTTGTAATTGATCTTCTCATTGCGCAGGTCGGTTTCAACACGAATGCCCGCCTGCTTAAAGCGCGCCGCAACTTCGTGCCCATAATCATCCGCTTCAGACGTAATGGTCGCAACAACCGCTTGAACTGGGGCCAGCCATGTTGGCAAAGCGCCGGAGTAGTTTTCGATCATAATGCCGATAAAGCGCTCAAACGTGCCAAAAACAGCGCGGTGCAACATCACGGGGCGATGCTTCAGGCCGTCTTCGCCGGTATAGACTGCGTCAAGCCGTTCGGGCAGAACATAGTCCAACTGGAACGTGCCGCATTGCCACGTGCGACCAATCGCGTCGGTCAGGTGGAATTCCAGCTTCGGACCATAAAAGGCACCGTCACCTTCCGCGATCACAAAGTCCACGCCAACACTGGTCAAGGCATCGGCCAAGGCTTTTTCGGCTTTATCCCACGTCTCGTCCGTGCCTGCTCGCTTTTCTGGTCGCGTCGCCAAGCGGTAATGAATGTTGGTTAGACCACAGGCAGAATAGGCGCGATTGAATAGATTCAAGAAGCGCTTGGTCTCCTCGCCAATCTGATCTTCGCGGCAGAAAATGTGCGCATCGTCCTGTGTCATTTGGCGAACCCGCATCAAGCCGTGCAGGGCACCATTGGCTTCATTGCGGTGACAGCAGCCAAATTCAGCCATCCGGATCGGCAGATCGCGATAGCTACGCTGGTCAGATTTGAAAATCTGAATGTGTGCTGGGCAGTTCATCGGCTTGAGCGCCAACAAATCTGCTTCGCCCGAAAAGATCGGCGCACCTTCCTCAACTGATGGCGCTTCATCGGGCACAACGAACATATTCTCGCGGAACTTCTCCCAATGGCCCGATTGCTCCCAGAATTTTGACGCCAAAAGCTGCGGCGTTTTCACTTCAACATAGCCATCAGCATCAAGCTGGCGACGGATAAAGGCCTCCAGCGTGCGCCAGATCATATAGCCCTTGGGGTGCCAGAAAACGGATCCCTGCGCCTCTTCTTGGAAATGGAACAGATCGAGAGCCTTACCAATCTTGCGATGGTCGCGCTTTTCAGCCTCTTCCAAGCGCATCAAATGATCGGCCAATTGCTTATCATCGGCCCAAGCAGTGCCATAAATCCGCTGCAGCTGCGGGTTCTTGGGGTCGCCACGCCAATAAGCGCCAGCCAGCTTCATCAGCTTAAAGGCTTTGCCCAACCGACCGGTCGACGGCAAATGCGGCCCACGACACAAGTCCTTCCAGCTATCGCCTTGGCGGTAAACCGTGATGACTTCGCCCGGCGGGATGATGTCGTCGATGATATTGGCCTTAAATGTCTCCCCAATCGCATTGAAATGAGCGATAGCGGCATCGCGGTCCATCTCCTCGCGAACGATGGGAAGATCGGCATCGACAATCTCGCGCATGCGCTTTTCGATGGCTTCGAAGTCATCAGTTGAGAATTTTTCTTCGCGGAAAAAGTCGTAATAGAAGCCATCTTCAACCGTTGGCCCAATCGTCACCTGCGTGCCGGGGAATAGATCTTGCACGGCTTGGGCCAGTACGTGGGCCGTATCGTGACGCAGGACTTCGAGGCCATCGGCGCTGTCGCGCGTGACCAATTCAAACTTCCCGCCATGATCCAGCGGGCGGCTTAAGTCCCACCATTGACCATCGACCTTTGCAGCGACGACTTTCTTGGCGAGGGATTTGGAAATGCCTTCGGCAATGGCCAAAGGCGTAACCTGCGGTTCATAGTGGCGGACGGCACCATCGGGGAATTCTAAGTTGATCATTTTGTTTTCTGCCAGTGTGGAATTTCAAAGAGTAGCTTTTGTTTAGGTGCTTTGACTGTTCTGTGCGCCATCTGCCTCGAGCGGTTCAGAGGCGCGCGCGCCCAACTTCCAATCGCCATATCGCCAAGGTGTAAAGGCCGAGACCGGCTCACATGACAGTGGCGCTGGATCATAGCCGGACCCGCCACCAGGACGACATCGGCAGACCCGGGCGAACCCCATCCAAGATCCTCGCCATGCGCCAAATTGGCGAACACAGTCTGCGGCATAATCGGAACAGCTTGGCAAATAACGACATTGTTGACCGATCAGCGGCGACAAGGTGACCTTGTAAACGCGCTGCGCCACGAGAAGCGCC
>JBEIEG010000199.1:0-5050 GCA_040383035.1 Hyphomonadaceae bacterium
GCATGGCGACAATCTGTCTGAAGCCACCACCTTTGCCTATCAGCTCAAAGATCGCGAAGGGCTGACCTTTGTCCATCCTTATGACGATGCGGACGTGATTTCAGGGCAAGGCACCATCGGCATTGAAATGCTGGAAGATGCCCCGCAATTGGAAACACTGGTTGTCCCCATTGGTGGGGGCGGATTGATCGGGGGCATCGCCGTCGCTGCGCGCGCCATGAAGAACGACATTGAAGTGGTCGGCGTCCAGACCCGCATGTTCCCTTCCATGCATGCAGAACTTGCAGGCAAAGAACCTGGTCCTCTGTGCGGTGGCCAGACCATTGCCGAAGGTATCGCTGTAAAGCAGGCAGGTCGTTTGGGCTTTGAGATTGCCAAAGAATTGGTCCGCGATGTTCTCATTGTGGATGAGGATGACTTGGAACAAGCCATCACCTTGTTCTGCAACGTAGAAAAAACGGTGGCCGAAGGGGCGGGGGCTGCTGGTCTCGCTGCCCTATTGGCACACCCGCAACGCTTTAGCGGTAAAAAAGTCGGCATTGTTCTGTGTGGCGGCAATATCGATTCCAGGCTTTTGGCCTCCGTCCTGACGCGGGCCTTGGTGCGCGAAAAGCGGATTGTCAGCCTCCGGATCATTGGTGATGATCGTCCGGGTCTGTTGGCTGTTGTGTCCAAAGTCATTGGCGATTTGGGCGGCAATATTCTGGAAGTCGCGCACAATCGTTTAGCGCTGGATGTGCCCGCTAAAGGCGCAGAATTTGATATTCTGATGGAAACCCGCGACTCGCGGCACACCCAAGAAATCATCGATGCATTGGTGGCAGCAGGCTATCCACCGCGCACGATCTAAAGTCTAAAACCCAAAAAGGACAGGTCTCATGGCTCTGCCGATCCTCACCATTGGAAATAAAAACTACTCCAGTTGGTCCATGCGGCCTTGGCTCGCCCTGAAGTGGGCCGGGATCGCTTTTGAGGAGCGGATCATTCCTTTGGGGCCGCGCGGCATGGGACCGAACCCGGATATTCTGGCTGTCAGCCCGTCCGGCACAGTGCCGGTGTTGGAATTGGCCGATGGGACCAAGATCTGGGACACGTTGTCGATCTGCGAATGGGCGCATGAACAAGCCCCCAATGCAGGACTTTGGCCAAAAGATGCCATCGCGCGCGCGCTCGCCAGGTCCGCAACGTGCGAAATGCATTCAGGCTTCGCAGCCGTGCGCCAGACCTTCCCGATGAACTTAAAGCGGGTGAAAGCGGGCCATGAATGGTCCGACGCTGTGCACTATCAAGTAGAGCGTATTGACCACTTGTTGTGCGGTCTGAAGGCACGTTTTGGCACTTCAGACAGCCCCTTCATTATGGGCCGCCGCTCCATTGTTGATGCCTTCTATGCCCCGGTCGCAACCCGGTTCCGCACCTATCAGGTTCCCGTCTCAACTGGCCTGCAGGCGTGGTGCGAGGCGATCTTTCAAGACCGCGATTTCACTGCTTGGGATCAAGCAGCCCAGCTCGAAACTTGGACAATTCCTGAAACCGATGCGGTCTAGCTTGAGTGGGTGCAACCGATTGACGCGAGGCTGCGTATCAAAGACATGATCCAACGTCGCACCCTCCTCCTTTCCGCCCCATTTGCCCTGTTGTCGGCTTGTTCAAAGGCCGAGGCAGTCTCTCCCACCAGTGATTTGGGCGCGGCAACATCGCCAGCTGTCACTGGGCTCGCGCCCAAGGCAAATGAGGTCGTTTGGCTTCAGTTGAAGGGGACCGTTCGGACCAGCGAAGCCTTGGTCGATGTTCGCCAAGCAATTCTGCATCGGGCGCTAGTGCGCCGGGAATCAAGCGCCGGCGTCAATGAAACCAAATTCTTTGACCTCTGGCAGATTACTGGACAGCCAGCGGTGGCAGGTCCGTCGTCGACACGCCAATTACGCTTGCTACAAGATGGCTCAAGCGGCTTCTGGCTGGAGCGTGAGTTCACGCACCCAGCCATCGTTAAGGGCGTGGAATCGTCTCGCTTGGCCCGCTCGGGTGCCAGTGTTCTGGCTCTCAACGGAAAGCAGATCTGGCTTTTAGCGGGCGGCCTTAGCTCCGCTCCGACCCTGACAGCCGATCAGACTGCTCAATTCAATGTCTGGCTCGGGAGCTTGGGCCTCAAGAAGACATAGAAGCAATCGCATCGGCAATGGCGACGGTTTGCTCTGCCATATCGCGATGTAAAAGCTCCGTCATTTTGCCGTCGACCTTCAACACGCCCTTGCCCGCATTGGCGGGGTCCAAAAAGGCGGCGATCACGGCGCGCGCATGGGCGACTTCGGCCACGTCGGGCGCAAAGACGCGGTTGCAAGTCTCGATCTGACTTGGGTGGATCAAGGTCTTGCCATCAAAACCAAACTCTAGCCCCTGCCAACAAATGGCTTCAAAGCCCTCAGCATTAGCGATGTCATTGTAGACACCATCGATGACAGCAAGGTTGTAGAGCCGGGCTGCCGTGACGCTGGCTGCTAGGGCAAAATGAAAGGGAGCACGATCCGCAGTTTGGCGCGCCCGTGTCTCTTTAGCGAGATCATTGGTGCCCATAACAAAGGCGGCCAGGCGCGAATTGGTGCTGGAAGCAGCAATCGAAGCAATCTCAAGGATCGCACGCGGTGTCTCAATCATGGCCCAAAGGCTCATGGATGGCGCGGCCCCCAAGGCGTCCATCGCTTCACTTGCGGCCAACACTTCGTCAGCGGAAGAGATTTTCGGGAACAAGATGCCGTCTGGCCCCGCGTCTACTGCGGCTTCCAAATCTTGCGCGCCCCAAGGCGAGGTTAGGCTGTTTACGCGGATAATCACTTCGCGCTTGCCATATCCGCCTGCTTTCACGATCGCGGCAACGGCGGCGCGTGCATCATCCTTCGCATCGGGGGCAACCGCATCCTCCAGATCGAGGATTACTGCATCGGCGGGCAGGCTCTTAGCCTTTTCCAACGCCTTGGCATTAGCACCGGGCATATAAAGTACACTGCGACGGGGACGGGCCTGGGGAGCGGTCATGATGAGCCTTTCAAATCGGGTTTGACTTCTTCTAGCCACAAGCAGGGCGGTGGCGTAAAGAGCGGGCCATGCCTTTGGTCCTGATTCTTGGTTCACATGTCGCGGGAAGCCGGGTGGGTGGCACCTTGGCCAGCCTTGCTTTGGCCCAATCGCCAATGAAGATCGATCCAGTCCATGTCCCGACAACCCTTCTTGGCCGCCACCCTGGCTGGGGGCCACCAGGCGGCGGGCCGGTCAGTCCAGACCTGTTTGCAGGCATGCTGGAAGGTATCGCGGCCAATGGCTTATTTGCTTTGGTAGACGGCGTCCTCACCGACTATTTTGCGAGCGCGGAGCAAGTCCAAATTGCTGCCCGGGCTATTGATGCCGTCAAAACCGCCAACCCCAAAGCTGTGGTTCTGGTTGACCCTGTCTTGGGTGATGCGCCGGGCGGGCTTTATGTTGGGCAGGGTGTTGCTGATGCGCTAGGGGAATATTTGGTTCCCCGCGCCGACTTTCTAACGCCTAATTTATGGGAGTTGGGCTATCTGACGCGGACGTCTCCAAAAGACCTCCAGCAAATCCAACACGCTGCCATGGCTTTGGGCCGACCCTCCCTGATTTCATCGGTCGAGAAGGACGGCGAAATTGGTGGCTTGTTGGTCGATGGCTCGCGTGCTTGGCTCGCGACCCACCCCAAATCTCTCACGCCACCCAAAGGCACGGGTGACTTGATGGCGACCATGTTTCTTGCCCATGTGATTGATGCCCAGCCAGCCCAGCAGGCTATGGCCTTTGCGTTGGCTGGCGTGTCTTACGCGGTGCAACGTGCGCAAGATTGGGGCGCGCAAGAATTGCCAATTGTTGCTGCGGGCTATGAAGCGTGGCGGGCTGAGCCCTTGGCCTTGACCGAGCTTGGTTGAACGGTCCAAATGGGGGCATGACTGATCTGGTTTCGCCTTATGTTGCGCCGGGCTTTGAGCCCGTTTTAGATGCCTTCAACGCCAACTTCGAAGAAGGCCTTGAACTGGGGGCAGGTTTCTGCGCCATTTTGGAAGGCGAGGTTGTTGTCGATCTGGTCGGCGGCCATAGCGACCGCGCCAAAACCCAAAGCTGGACGCGCGAGACCTTGGTGCCGGTGTATTCAACCACTAAGCCAATAGCGGCCATGGTCATTGCCCGTCTGCAGGATCAGGGCCTGTTGAATTTTGACGATCCGATCGGTTGGCTGTGGCCCGAATTTACCGAGCACGGCAAGGACGTGACTTTGGCTCAAGCCTTGTCTCATCAGGCAGGTGTCCCCGGTTTCCCAGACCCGATTGATCCCGACCTCTGGCTCAATCCACCCGCTTTAGCTGAGGCCTTGGCCCATGTCGCACCGATGTGGGAGCCAACCACGGCCAGTGGCTATCATCCGTTGACCTATGGCTATATCGCAGGCGAGCTTGCCCAACGTGCCCACGGCACCAGCCTTGGTACGCAATTGCGGGTCGATGTGTGTGAGCCCTTGGGCATAGATTTCTGGATCGGCCTGCCCGAAATCCATCATGGTCGTTGCGCTGAAATGAGCCGACCCAAGGCCATGGCCGAACTGGGCGAGGTCTCCGAGGCCCGCCGCGTTGCCTTTATGACGCCGTGGGCGTCACCCAATCGAGGTGGCGCTGCGTGGCGCGAGGCAGAAATTCCCTCCGCGAACGGTCACGGGACTGCCCGATCTGTCGCCACACTTTATGGCGTTTTCGCCAATGACGGTAAAATCGGCAGCCATCAGATCATTTCGCAAGAAACCATGGCCGATTTCACCAAGCCAAGGATCCGCGGCCTTGATTTGGTTTTGCCTTACGAGATCGAATGGGCCGCAGGCGTCATGCGTAACTCTAATTTGCGCTATGGCACCAATCCTGAAACCTTGGGCCATTCTGGTTGGGGTGGATCTGGTGGATTTGGTGATCCTGCTAAACGCTTATCGGCAGCTTATGTCATGAACAAACAAACCCCAGCCCTATTGGGTGACGAGCGCGCCGGTCGTTTGATCCAA
>JBEIEG010000200.1:0-5047 GCA_040383035.1 Hyphomonadaceae bacterium
ATAAAGCGCCTGTTGTTCGGGTGTGCCATGGGCAGACAGCGCCTCCACGGCACCCAAGGTCAGCATGGGGCAGAGACCAAAGCTCATATTTGCAGCATGGACCATTTCATGAACGGCTAAGGCAACGCCCTTCGGCAAGCCCATGCCGCCAATGGCCGGATCAAATGGCACAGAAAGCCACGCGCCTTCGACAAATTGTTGATAGGCCTCGGCAAATCCTTCGGGTGAGACCACCGTGCCGTCGGCCTGAAGCTGGGTGCCGGCGCGGTCACCGGGAGCGTTCAGCGGGGCGAGGACATCACTGGCGAGTTTCCCCGCTTCAACCAAAATCTGCTCAACCAGATCCGCGCTTGCGTCCACAAACAGCCCCTGTTCGCGCAAGGCAGAAAGTCCTGCAATCTCTTCCAAGGAAAAGCGGATATCACGGACGGGGGCGGCATAGGTCATGGAACTCTTTCCTAGGGGCAGCAGTTTGTGACAAGGTGCGTGACTTTATCAATCCAAGCAACGGACTGTTTCAGATATTTTGGGATTTGCTACTCGGCAAGTCTCCTAATACCGTCTATCTAACGCAGTGTCAGACGGTTTGCCATGATGCAAGCTGACCAAGACAATCAGCTAAAAGGACATTAGACATGCGTCGCACATTTATTCTCGCTTTCGCAGCCCCCGTCGCCTTGATCGCATTTGCCGCTATGACGGCTACTGCGGCGACACCTGCAGCAGATGCCGCAAAGGCCGCCAATCTCGCCGCTCAACCTGCCGGGGTTTACGAAGTTGAGCCAACCCATACCTCGGTTCACTGGCGCCTCGATCACAGCGGCCTGTCTACCTATACCGCGCGCTTTGATAAGATTTCGGGCACCATCAATTTCAATCCTCAAAACCCAAGCGCATCGAGTGCTGACATCACGATTGATGCCACCTCGGTCAATACCGGCCTGCCAAAGTTTGACGCTGAGATTGCCAAGCAAGTTTTCAAAGCCGAAGCCAACCCTACCATCACGTTCAAATCGACCAAATTGACGCCGACCTCTGCCACGACTGGCACCATGACTGGGGACTTGACCGTCGCTGGCGTTACCAAGCCTGTAACCTTGAACGTGACCTACAATAGTGGCCGCAAGAGCCCGTTCCGTGGCGTCCAGAATGTGGGCTTCTCGGCCACCGGCTCCATTAAGCGTTCCGACTGGGGCATGAATAACTGGATTAATTTCGGAATTGGTGATCAAGTAGACCTGATCATCGAAACAGAGTTTTTGAAAAAGGACTAAAACATGACGGGCGAGACTTGGTCAGGGGCTAAAGAAAGCCAATCCTACACAAAAGTAGCCATCCTGTTGCACTGGGTGATCGCTGCGGCAATCCTGGTTCAAATCTTGGGTGGCTGGGCGATGGAGGACCTTAAAGGACCTGAAAAGTTTGAAGCTTTTCAAGTTCATAAAAGTGCTGGCTTGACCATCCTTTTGCTCTCCTTGTTTCGCTTGTTCTGGCGACTGGCCAATCCCCCACCCCCATTGCCCGAGGGCATGAAGGGGTGGGAAGTTGCCGCGGCCAAGTTCACGCACTTCGCTTTCTATGCCCTTATGATTGGCATTCCACTGGGCGGCTGGGTCATTATCTCCACTTCGCCCTATAATATCGCGACCCATTGGTGGGGCCTGTTTGAGTGGCCACGCTTGCCCCTTGCCGATCTGCCGTTCCGCAAGGAGCTCAATGGCATAGCCAAATCGGGGCATAGTGCAGCTGCTTGGGGCGTTATTGTGTTGTTTGTGATCCACGTCGGCGCGGCTCTCAAGCACGTATTCATGGACGACGATGATGTAATGGCCCGCATGGTTCCCTTCATTCGGCCGAAATAAGATAAGGATTTATTCTCATGTTGAAGGTCCTCACGGTCGCCAGCCTGGCGCTCGCAGCCCTGACTGCGCCCTTAAATTTGGCTGTTGCGCAGCCTGCTAAAAAGGCCCCCGTCAGCAAAGCCGCCGCTGCGGGTTGGACGATTGATGCGCGTCAAAGTCGGATTGCCTTCTCAACCAAATGGGCTGGCACTGCCGTCAATGGCACGTTCCGTCAGTGGTCGGGTGACATTAAGTTTGATCCCAATAATCTTGCGGGGAGCCAAGCCGTGATCACGATCATGACCGGCAGCGCATTGACCGGCGTGAAAGAGCCAGATGACAATCTCGCCACTGCGGACTGGTTTGATGCGCGGAAATTCCCAACCGCCCGCTATGTCACGCAATCGATCCGCTCAGTCGGCCCGGGACGGTATGTCGCGGACGGTGTTCTGACGGTTAAGGGCATGAATTACCGCGTACCCTTACCTTTCACGGTCGCCATCTCTGGCAATGTCGCCACCATGACTGGTCAAGTGAAACTCGACCGGATAGCGCTAAAGTTTGGCCTTGAGTCTGACGCGGGCGCGGAGTGGGTTGCGCGCGAAACTGTCGTCAATGTCGCCGTGCGCGCCACACGGAAATAGACACAAAAAAGGCTGGAGCCCAAAAGCTCCAGCCTCATTGCTTTAATTAGACTCTACCAAGCTTACTTGGTTGGTTCTGGCATCATCGACGAATGCAGGTGGTAGATTTTCCAAGCGCCATCTTCCAGCTTGTAGATGAAGGAATAGCGCGCCTTCACGACGGTTACGGCCTTGGTGTCCGGGTTGGTCAAAGCTACATCCCAAGTACCCAAGCGGGTTGCGATGTTGCAGCCGACCTGCACCGAGCTGGTTTGGATGGTGCCAACTGGACTGTTCTTCAAGAAACCAACGAAATAATCGTTGATCGCTTCTGGCGTGGTGCGTGGCGTGTTGGAGACGGTCGCCAACAGAACTGCATCCTTTGCGAACAATGGGGTCACTTTTGCTGGGTCTTTAGTGGCCCAAGCGGCGTTGAATTGCGAAAACAAACCTTCGACTTGGGCGGGGGTCGCCTCAGCGCACTTCATTTTGTTTCCGCCGGCCTGCGCAGGAACTGCTGCAAGGGCGACCACGGACGTGAGGGCTGCTAGGGATGCGATATTCTTCATTGTGGTTACCTCCAGTTAGTGCTGTCCGGAGCTTATGTCGGGCGGAAGGGGTTGCCACAAGGCCGCGTCAGACAAGTTGATGGGAGCGTTACCATTTCGTGAACGGACTACGGGGCGCTGCGCGCCGTTTTTGACTTTCTGGGCTAAACTGTCACAGACGAGCCATGGATCAGGGACCTATGGAAAATGCGTTTGCTGCTGCAGCAACCCTTGCGCGCGGCGACCTAGTAGGCCTGCCAACAGAGACCGTATATGGCTTAGGCGCTGATGCGACCAATGCTGAAGCGGTGGCGAAGATTTTTGCCGCCAAGGGTCGCCCGCATTTTAACCCGCTCATCTCCCATGTTGCCAGCTTGGAAGCGGCAGAAGCACTTGGGGTGTTCTCACCTTTGGCACGAAAACTGGCCGAGGCCTTTTGGCCGGGTCCTTTAAGTCTCGTGGTGCCACGCCAGCCCGATTGCGCGGTCTGTGACTTGGCCTGTGCAGGACTTGAAACGATTGCTTTGCGGGTGCCTTCTCACCCCCTTATGCAACAGGTGTTGCGCGCTTTCGGTAAGCCTGTCGCCGCTCCCTCTGCCAACGTTTCCGGCAGACCTTCGCCGACCACAGCTGATCATGTGCTAGCGGAGTTTGGCGACAAGCTAACTCTCGTGCTCGATGGCGGACCCTGTGCAGTTGGGCTGGAGAGCGCGGTCGTAGCCGTGATTGGCGATCAAGCGACCTTGCTTCGTTTAGGCGGCTTAAGCCGGGCAGAGCTTGAAGCCGTGGCAGCCCCCCTGCTTGCCCCTGATGCCTCTAGCAAAGCAGCCCCTGCTTCGCCCGGAATGGTGCTGCGCCATTATGCGCCGCGTGCGCCCGTGCGTTTGAATGGAACTTCCGCTGGCTCAGGCGAAGTGATGATCGGTTTTGGTCCGGGCTTTGATGGGGCGGACTTCAACCTTTCAGCCGCAGGCGATGTGGTTGAAGCGGCGGCCCATCTTTTTTCGATGCTGCGCGCAGCAGACGCGCTGAATCCGCGCGCCATCGTCATTGCCACTATTCCAGAGACGGGTCTTGGAGAGGCGATTGCCGACAGGCTCCGCCGCGCCGCAGAGCGGTGATACTGAAAAGACGCACTGCATGCACTTGCACGGCCCGCGCAGCGCCGTAAAAGAGGCCAGCCTTTCTGCCCATCCATAGGATGTTTCCCAATGACCCCGTTCAAGTCCGCCGCCCTCTCCCGTATCAAGCCATCCCCAACCATGGCTGTGACTCAAAAGGAGCGCGAGTTGAAAGCGGCTGGGCGCGATACCATTGGCCTTGGTGCTGGCGAACCGGACTTTGATACGCCCGACAATATCAAAGAAGCTGCCATTGCTGCGATCCGTGGTGGCAAGACCAAATACACCAATGTTGACGGTATCCCTGAGTTGAAGGCTGCGATCTGCGCCAAGTTCAAGCGCGAAAACAATCTGACCTACACGCCAGAGCAAGTCAGCGTCGCGCCGGGTGGCAAGCCGATTATCTATAACGCCTTCATGGCAACGCTGAACCCCGGCGATGAAGTGATTGTGCCTGCACCCTATTGGGTGAGCTATCCCGACATTGTGCATCTGACGGGCGCGACGCCCGTTATCGTGGAAGCCACTGCCGAAGAGGGCTTCCGCCTGTCGGCTGAAAAGCTGGAAGCCGCCATCACGCCTGCCACCAAGTGGCTGATCCTGAACTCGCCTTCGAACCCAACCGGTGCGGCCTATAGCGCCGCACATCTGCGCGCGTTGGCAGACGTTTTGTTGCGCCACCCGCATGTGATGATCCTTACCGACGATATGTATGAGCATTTGCTCTATGACGGGTTTGAGTTCGCCACCATCGCCGCGGTCGAGCCTGCCCTCTATGACCGCACCCTGACAATGAATGGTGTCTCCAAAGCCTACGCCATGACAGGCTGGCGCATTGGCTATGCGGCGGGGCCTGTTTGGCTGATCAAGGGCATGGCTGGCATCATGAGCCAATCGACCTCTAACCCGACTTC
>JBEIEG010000201.1:0-5019 GCA_040383035.1 Hyphomonadaceae bacterium
ATCATGTTGTTAACGGCATTGCCGCCCGCACCACCGACGCCGAATACGACAATCCGTGGGCTGAGTTCAGTTTGGGTGGGGACGTTAAGGCGGATAGCCATTCTAGGCTCCTCGAAGGCTTCGTGCGGGATGGGTGATAGAATCGATGGCTGAAGATGGCCCCGATATGCTTAAGCAGGAGTTAATTTGATTCATGCAAGTGATGAATCTTAAGAAAAAATTCAGCATGATTCACGCGTCTCTGAAAGGCACCCGGTGCGGATGAAACCCCTGAAAAATAGACCTCATGTGCTGGTTTTTGATTCTGGTCTAGGCGGCTTGTCAGTGGTTAATGCGTTAATAGACGGGATGCTTGGGGTCGACGTATTCCATGTGGCGGACACAGCTTTCTTCCCCTATGGCGAAAAGCCAGATGAGGCCTTGATCCTCCGTGTACCCACTGTGATTCGGGCCGGAATTGAGGCCACCTCTGCCGATTTGGTCGTCGTGGCTTGTAACACGGCTAGCACGTTGGCCTTGGAGGCCGTGCGAGCACAAGTGGATATCCCGGTGGTTGGCGTTGTCCCCGCGATTAAGCCTGCCGCCGCCCTCACCCGGACAGGAACAATCGGCTTATTGGCAACGCCTAAGACCGTAACGCGTTCCTATACCGATCAACTGATTACAGCTTTTGGAAATGGCAAAACCGTGTTGCGCCATGGGGCAATTGGTCTGGCTGGAGCTGCGGAAGCCAAACTTGCGGGTGAGACACCAGATCCCGAGACTTTCCAAGCCGCGATGTCAGGGCTTTTTGACCAAAAAGGCGGTGAGGCAATTGATGTCATCGTGCTGGCCTGCACCCATTATCCCTTGGTTCAGGCAGAGCTTGAGGCCCTAGCACCCCACCCTGTGACTTGGGTTGATTCAGGTGCAGCTATCGCACGGCGAACCGCCCATTTATTGCAAGATCAGATGGATCAGGGGGCTACAGCTTTGCGCTCGGGCCTAACGACAGGCGGGGCGGATGAAGCAACGCGCCGCGTTCTTGCGGGCTTTGGGTTTCAGACGACCCAAGCCTTGAATGTTGAGTCTCAGCTCTAACCCCTTTTCGAGTGCGAGCGCTGGCGTTAAGCCTAAGGCATGAATCTGATGGACCGCCTCCCCCCTGTACGGGGCAAACTCGAAGCCAGTGTTACCTTGGCCCCTTTCACGTGGTTTCGCGTCGGCGGGCCGGCCGAAGTCCTGTTTCAACCCGCCGATGAAGCCGATCTAGCGGACTTCCTGCGCTTCTGCCCCGCGGACATCCCCATTCTGGCCGTTGGGGTAGGCTCAAACCTCATTGTACGCGATGGCGGGGTGCCGGGTGTGGTTATCCGCTTGTCGCCGCGTGGCTTTGGTCAGATATCAACCAATGGCCTGCAGGTTACGGCCGGGGCGGCCTGCCTTGACGCCAGTGTCGCCAAAAAAGCTGCCGAAGCAGGCATTGCAGGCCTAGAGTTTTATCGCGGTGTGCCCGGCACAATCGGTGGGGCCTTGCGCATGAATGCAGGCTGCTATGAAAGCGAGACAAAAGACGTTTTGGTTTCTTGCGTTGCTTACGACCGTGCCGGCCAGCGCCATGAATTCAGCTGTGCCGACATGGGCTTCACGTATAGACACACAACGGCACCAGCAGACCTGATCTTTGTGTCTGCGACATTCCAAGGTACGGCGGATGATCCCGCAGAAATCCTTGCCCGCATGGACGCCATCACCGAAAAGCGCGAACAAAGTCAGCCTATTCGGGACAAAACGGGCGGCAGCACGTTCAAGAATCCGGACCCCGTGCAGTCTGGTGGTCGCAAATCGTGGCAAGTGATCGATGCAGCAGGCTTACGCGGCTATCAGATTGGTGGCGCTCAGATGAGCGAGAAGCACTGCAACTTCATGATCAACACCGGGACCGCCACAGCAAAAGACCTCGAGGCCTTAGGTGAGCATGTGATCCAACATGTAAAGGCGACCCAAGGTGTTGACCTGCATTGGGAAATCAAGCGGATCGGACTTGAGAGCTAAAGCAGTTTAGAAATTGTCTTTCAGCCATTGCACGGCACGGGCGACCGGGTGGCTGGATGGTTCCACCATTTGCGACGCACTGCTGGCCATATCCGTCGGCCGCTCAACGCCCCACCGCAGCAGGCCCGCTGCAACCGAATAGCCAGGGCCAGCAACCGCATCGCCAAGACCGGTAAAGCGCTGGGGTCGACCAATTCGAACATGGCCTTCAAACACACGGGCTGCAAGCTCGCGTACGCCGTTCAATTGACTGCCACCCCCGGTCAAAACGATCCTGCGACCAGCATTGAGCTTATCGAGCCCACCAGCACGCAAACGATCGCGCAAAAGCTCCAGCGTCTCTTCCACGCGAGGACGAACCACGCCTGTCAGAATGGAACGTGGGGCTTGATCTGAGATGAGTTGACCATCTTCGCCCATGCGCGGCGCATCAATCATCAGATTGTCTTCATTTAGGCTTGCAATCGCGCTGCCATGAACGATTTTGAGGCGCTCTGCCGCCGCAGCCGTTGTGCCAAGACAATGGGCAATGTCGTGGGTCACGTGGTCAGAGCCGATGGGTACCGCATCAACATGGATTAATGCGCCAGCATGGAACAGCGCCGCTGTGGTCGAGCGTGCGCCCATATCCACGACCAAGGCCCCCAATTCCAGATCATCTTCTGCCAACGCGCCTAATGCCGCCGCATAGGGTGCTGCGACGGAGCCTGCGATCGTATAGGTCGCCCGCTCTACACAGAGCACGATATTGCGCCACTGTGGCGTGGGAGCTGTTACCACCGTCACCGCGACGCCTAAGCGACGACCCAACATGCCGCGTGGATCGCGCACTTTTTGACCATCGACAACAAAGAAACTTGGTGTTGCATGCAGAATCGAGCGGCCATCGAGACGCACCTGTGCAAGCGCTGAACCGACAACGCGGCGGCGCTCTTTGGGACCAATTTCGGCATTAGCGAAGGTGATTTCACCATGGGCTTGCTCGGCTCGAACGCCAAAGCCTGAGACCGAGACGACCACCTCACTGACAGTCACGCCAGACATACGCTCAGCTTGGGCAATCGCTGCCCGTACAGCCTTCGTAGCGGCATCCAGATCGACAATCGCACCATTGCGCACGCCGCGCGCAGGCTGGGTGCCAACGCCTGCTACCCGCAATGGGCCCGAACCTTGGCCGGTACTGCCAATGAAACAGGTGATTTTGGACGCGCCAATATCGAGTGCGGCCAACATAGCAGCGCGAGGTGCGGGCGTTCGACTTTCGACAGCGGCGCGTTTGGTTAAAGAGGACATGTTTGTCTCATTTCGGTGTGTATCAAGCTTTCTGAGCGGACTTCGCCGCTTCATGAGCCTTCGTCACCGACAAACGTTCTGGAGTCGGACGGAGAATGAGGGTGCCTGATATTCTCAGATCAAGGCGGGCGAATTCGCGGTCTAGAATTTGATGGCTGGCCTGTAGCGCCTGCACATGTGCCAAAGCTTCTGCCATGCCGACTTCAGGGAGCAAGATATCGCCACCCGACTTCAACCGCAGGGTCCAACGACGATCACCAACCCACAGAGCCGCTGACGTGCGGCTGGCGACATCTGGTGATGCGCGCAAAGCCTCAAACAGAGCTGGCGCCTGCGGGCCGGCATTAGCCCCAACAACCAACGCATAGCCCTTGGCAGATGTCGTATTCTTTGCTTCACCTAGCTTGCGACCTGCGCCATCCATAAAGGACAATTGCCCTTTTTCTTGCCACAAAGCGGTGGCGGCGCGCGGGGTGATGAGGATTTGGATTTGATCCGGCCATAGGCGGCGAACAACGACTTGCTCTACCCATGGCAATTCTGCGACGCGCGCACGGACGTCTGATGGATCAATGCCAAACATGACATCGTCAGCCATCACGCCAGATTTCACTTCCGCCTCTGCACGTTGATACTCGCTCAAGTGCGTGCCGTTCGGGGCCTGCACATTAATAACGCGAACCGCAAGCCCTGCGCTTCGGGCGGTATTGCCAGCACTCGTTTGAATCCCACGACCCAAGTCATCCAATATGCCGAGGCCAGCGGCCAACAGGACGAAAATTGCAAGCACGGATGTCAAGGTAAAGCCAACCAAAATCTTACGAGTTGGGCCGTCATATTGGGCAGCGCGCATGCGGGCATGAGCCCAAGCGCCCAACTTCATGGTCCAAGCATGGCTATCTGTACGACGGGGGGAGCGAGGCCGCCCGCGCGGCGCTGGGGCGCGTTTCATTGGCGCACGGCGCGTTTGTCTCATCGCGGGCATGACGCGTCCTCCAACATCCATTTCACGAGGTCATTAAATGACAGGCCGATATGGGCTGCCTGCTCGGGTGCCAAAGAGGTTGGCGTCATTCCGGGCTGGGTATTAATTTCCAACACCACCAAACGGTTGGTGGCGGGGTCATACCGGAAGTCCGTCCGAGTCACGCCGCGACAGCCTAACAATTGATGGGCGCGCACGGCATCGCGCATCGCCTTCTCATGCACTAGGGCAGGCAAATCGCTTGGGTTCACATGATGGACAGAGCCGCCAGCCGCATATTTGGCGTCATAATCGTAAAACTCATGGCCGGTGCGGATTTCCGTTACCGCCAAAGCGCGGTCGCCCATGACAGCCACGGTCAGCTCGCGACCTGCGATAAATTCTTCTACCAGCACCTCATCGCCAGACCGCCAATCGGGGTCGAGCAACTTTTCGGGAGGCCGATTTTCCCCCTTGCGCACTATGAAGACACCAAAGGACGACCCGTCCGCATTGGGTTTCACCACATAAGGCGGTTCAAGTGGATGTTCGCGGGCGGCGTCATGGCGCGACATGAGTTTGCCCGCGGGCACATCAAGGCCTGCGCTTGCAAACACGGCCTTGGCCTTTTCCTTGTCCATCGCGAGAGCCGAGGCCAGAACGCCAGAATGGGTATAGGGAATATTGGCGATTTCCAACACAGACTGGATACGCCCATCTTCGCCCCA
>JBEIEG010000202.1:0-5018 GCA_040383035.1 Hyphomonadaceae bacterium
AGCTGGGCTGACGGTGGCATCAGGCAGAGGTTCGGAGTGGATCGAATGGACCATCCGCACACCTCTGACCTGTTTTCCCTAAAAAGAGAAGTCCTAATTTACCGGGCTACGGGCCTTATCGTTTCGCGTTAGGCTTGGGCCGTCCGCCCGCGCGTTCGGCAGCCTTCACCGACACTTGGCTGGGCAGAGGTACAATGCTCAAAACTGTTTCGACCGCTGCCAAAGGCACTTCAGGCGGCGTTAGCCAAGGAAGCCCTGTCTTTTTAACGCTTGCACTGGCAGCCTCTAGGTCTGAGGGCTTTAGAACTCCTGTGATGGCAGACAAAGCGATGGTGGCTGCTTGTAAGTCGTGCATCGCACGGGCTTGGGCCAATTGGGCTTCCAACAATTCTTGTTGCTGAATCAACACATCAAGCGTCGTCCGAAGACCAACCGACTGCTCAAGCTCTGCCCCTTCGAAAGCAATTTGGGCGGCTTTGACCTGTTCCGCAGAAGCGTTCACCGCCACCCGCGCGACACGGGCTTGGTGCCACGCATTGGTAGTCCGTTCCGAAATCTGGCGTTCGCCATCGACTGCGGAAAAACGGGCTGCGTTGGCATTACCCAAAGCCTCTGTAATGCGAGAGCTGGCGAGGCCACCTGTGAAGATGGGTACCGACAGGCGTGCTGTCACAGCCGTATTGCCGCTGCGGTTGCCATCAAAGCCTGAATCGACGGCCCAAGCTTGGCTGGCCTGAATGGTAATTTTGGGTCGGTTCTCCGCCTCAATTACTTTGGCGCCTGCCAGCGCGATTGTTTCGCCCAGACGAATGGCCGCCAGGTCTGGATTATTCGCCCGCGCCAGAACGAGCGCTTGGTCTAGGCTGGCAGGGCCAGCAACCTCTTTAATCTCTGGCGTCAGTTCCGTCGGCGCTTGCCCGATCAGACGCTCAATCGCCGACCGACTTGCATCGACGGCGGCTTCAGCAGCGGCAAGCGCTGTTGTGCTTGCCGCTTGGCGGGCTTCGACTTGGGCGACATCGGTTTTGGTGACATCACCAACATCAAAGCGCACGCGCACGGCTTCTAGCTGGCGGTTTAAAGTGGCCAGATTTTGACGACGGATTTCCACGGTGCGTAAGTCGCGACGCAGCGCGGCATAGGCAATGACGACATCGCGCATCACAGCCAATTCACTGGCTGCTAAACGCGCATCGGCTTGGGCAATCTGGGCTTCGGCTAGGCTCATGGCAGCCTTAACCCGACCTGCCAGCCAAATCGGTTGTGAGGCGCTAAGGCCATAGGTTGTGGGGGTTGTTTCCGTAGCGAGGCGGCTGGAAATCACACCGGTAGAGCTGATTGAGCGGGTCCAGGATTCTTGTTGGCCATAGGTGGCTTCGCCACCTATCTGCATCCGTCTTTGCGCGACAGCTTGCACCCGCCGCTGACCAAGGGCACGTAGATTGGCGCGCTGGCTTTCAAGGCCGGGATTAGTTTGCAGGGCTAAGGTGACAGCCTCTGGCAAGGTTTGAGCAGAGGCGGGGCTTGTGGCAAGTGCCAAAATGGCAAGCGACAAGGTGTAATGGAAGGCGTTCTTTAGGGAGGTCATCGTTTAAGCATCTTTGCGTCTGTGCACCACAAGTGTGGCGGGGGAGGGACCTTACGCGGCGGGTTTTTTGTGCCTTAAAGGTGCGAATTAGCATGACCGGAGGACGTGTCATGCTTTAACCTTAATCAGTTGACAAATGTGAGTTAGGTGGGGTGTCCTCTCATCTTATTCACAACTAATTGAGCGCAAATTCACACGTTTGGCTAGATGGCAATTGACCTCTTAGCCAGAGTGGCCACACAATGGCGGTGTGTATTGTCGAATTCGTTTGTGGAAACAAAGCGAGCCGAATTTGTTACGTCTACTAAGGGCAGATTGTGATCCATGATGGACGATGAGACTTTGAACACTGTTGAACCCAAGAGCGCAGCTAAAACAGCGGGCCCACAGGGATCTTGTGGCCTATTGCGGCGCGAAATGATTTGGTCTGGCGTTTGTGCAGCGGGCCTCTCAGGCTTTGGCGCAAGCTCGGCATTCGCCCAGTCCAGGGGTACCCCACAGAATAACGAACGCGGTTTTAATCCGATGACTTGGCTTAATCGCGGTCGCGATAGCTTTGAAATCGTCTATGAAGCATCAACCGGTGTCGTGGCCGCCCGTACCCGTGATTTTTCGATCCGTGCACCGGATGGCAATATGTGTCAGGCCCGCATCGCCTATCCGGTGACCGTCTTTGACCGCATGCCATTGATCCTTTTTTGTCCCGATGCAGGCTGTAAAGGTGCGATGTATGATCCGTTGATTGGTGCGCTCGCGGCCAGTGGCTATTTCGTCATTGCCTTGGACGATCCACGCGCCGTCAGACTAAAAGCCGGTGAAGGGGCGACTTTGGTTGCTAATGCGCCAGAAATGCGCCGCCCGAACCCGGCTGAAGCACGTTTTCTAATCGACATGGCTTCCGAGGCTGCGCAAGTCTTGGGGCCACGAGCCAATCGTATGGATGCGTCACGCGTTGGCGTCGCGGGACATGGGGAAGGGGCGTGGATGGCGCTTAGCCTCGCGGGTTGGGGCTCTAGCAATTCTGACAGTTCAGCCGCGCGCGATGGCCGCGTTATGGCGGCCTTCGCACTCTCGCCAAGTCCCCTTGAGGAAAATGCCCGGATCGTCAATAGCGTGCCTGACGGCGGTGCATTGGCCCTTTTGGCAGGCCAGCGAGGTAGCCTGCCCCGCGCCCTCCCGGGTAGTGGCTTAATCGCTTTAAATCTGCCCGTGCGCTCCAGCAATTTTGGTGGCCTGATCGGGAACTCAAGCGCGAACCGAAAGGGGGTGCAACGGCCAGTCCAAGAGCCAAGGCCGCTGGCTGCTGCGGTCGCCGCGGCATCGATCTTCTTTGACTGGGGTCTAAAGCGGCAAAGTGATCGGAAGCGCACATTACTGGGCTTGGATGGACGGGTTGTTGAAGGTCTCAATCAGCCGCTCTTCATTCACCGCATCTAAAACAATTTCGCTCATACTTACGTCACGCGGTGTGCAGAACTGCAAAAATTCCACTTGCCTAGTGCGAAACCAAGGCAATGCTCTTAAATAAGCGGGTCTCAACCTGATGGGCGAATTGTGCAGACCAAGGTTGATGGGGAGGCTTTAGGCCAATGAGTGATGATGCAAATGCCACAAAAACAACCGTAGTCGATACGGTGTCGGCAGAAGCCGTATTGCCTGAGATCAAGGTTGAGTCCAAGGATTTAACCCGCATTCGCAGCCAATTGTCCTTGGATGACCGGGCTTCTATCGCCACTTTTGGCGACAATGCGCAGCGCAATGTGGTTGCCTATGCGGATCGGATCCTCGCCCAAACTCAAAATCGCGAGCTTGGCGATACCGGCCTTTTGTTGACCAGTATTATTGCCAAAGCCAAAGGCCTTGATCCTGCCGCCATGCAGAAGAAGGGTTTCTTCGGTAAATTGTTTGGTGGTGCCAAGGCTGAAATCGAAAAATTCAAGGGCAAGTTTGAAGATGTTGCCAGCCAGATTGATGCCATCGGCATTCAATTGGAAAAGCGCAAAGACGGCTTGCGGCGTGACATTGCCGTTATGGACGATTTGCATGAGCAAACCGCCGCGTCGATTGCGCAACTGAGCGCCTATGTCGAAGCTGGCGAAGCTTTTGCGGCCGAAATTAAAGCAACCCGTCTGCCAGAGTTGAAGACCATCGCCGATGAAGCCTTGCTCACTGGCGACGGCATGATTGAGGCGCAAGCTTACCGGGACGCCCAGCAAGCGATGGAGCGTTTGGAAAAGCGCATCTTTTATCTGAAGCAAGCCCGTCAAATCGGCATCCAGCAATTGCCGCAAATCCGGATCGTGCAAGCGGGCGATGAGACTTTGGTTGAGAGCTTGCAGGCTTCAACCCGCCTGACCATCCCCTTGTGGAAGCAAAAGATGGTCCTGCTCTTGGGTCTGCGCCGTCAGGAAGATGCTTTGGCGATGCAAAGGGCCGTCACCGACGCCACCAATGAGATGCTGCGCCAAACTTCATCGATGATGAAAGAGCAAGCCATCGCAATTGAAGAGCAGTCTCAGCGCGGGATCGTCGATCTTGAAACCTTGGAACAAGCCAACCGCGATTTGATCGACACGATTTCCGGTGTCCTTTCGACGCAAGAGGAAGGCCGTCAGAAGCGGGCCATGGTCGAAAAGCGCATGGACGAAATGACTCAGGAATTACGACAAGCTTTGGTGCAAGGGCGCGTGACCTAATTCATGTCCCGTCGCCGCTCGAAAGATTGGATGAAGGAAGAGTTCGCCGTTCGGATTCGTTCGCCGCAATCCTTTGGTGTGCTTGCATTCTGGTTTTTCATCTGGGCTATTTGCAGCTTTAATCCCTGGGTCGGCATCGGTTTGTTTTTTGCCGCTGGCGGGTCGCTCGGCTTCTTCGGTGGCAAGCGCGACACGGTGGATGACCTGTGGGGCTACGACAAAAGTCTCGATGAGTACTATGACGAGGACGAGGATGAAGATGGTCGTCGTCGTCGGCAGGGTGGCGAGTCCGAAGCTGCTGCTCGGGCCCGCGCAAATGGTGAGGCCTTGCCCGAACCAGAAACCCCACCCAAGCTCCATCAGGCCGTGATTGCTGAAGCTGAGCCGGCACTGGTGCGGCTAGAGGCCGCCGCCAGCGTAGCCGAAGGTGAACTTGGCGCGCGTTTGCGCAATATGGTCGCGCGCGTCAAGGAAGTGGAGATGGGCTTGCGGCAAGATCCGTCTAAATTGTCCGACGTCCAGCGGCTATTCACCTATTATCTGCCCGCCACCGCCGACCTATTGGGCGCGCGTGGTGCGATTGCAGGCGGCGCTGAGCCTGCACGCTTGGCTGAAATTGATACCATGATTGGCAAGCTTGATCTTGCTTACACCGATTTCGCCAGCCGCCTGCGGGGGCATGATGCCCGCAGCCTAGAGATCGATATGCGCTTGCTCGACCAGTCTCTGGACGA
>JBEIEG010000203.1:0-5002 GCA_040383035.1 Hyphomonadaceae bacterium
ACGCAACTCAATGTCCCAAATCCGCGTGTCGCCGCTCTCGGGCGGCATCGCGGAATCGACAAATCTCTTGTTGATTTTCGCCTTCAAAACGTCTGACATTGTCAACATCCTATGCCATCTTTATGCTACCAATCGACCCCATCACGCGACACCATCATCTCAAAAATGGCGAAGTTTGGACCCAATTTCAGCCCTTTTTGCTACCAATTTGCTACCAAATGGGAAAAATTCAGTAACAAGCTGCCCCATAATATTACAAGAAAAACTATGTATCGCAATATATTACGGAAAATCGTGACAAGCCGTGAAAACGCGAAAAAACGAGGGGTTCACTTTTCGTAATGATGGGGTCGCAGGTTCGAATCCTGTTTGCGGCACCAGTTTTTGTCTGAACCAGATGCTTACATCTTTTAGTGAATGCAGAAATCGCAGCGGTGGCCGATCGTTGCCTTGCCTGGTGTTTGGGTTTTGAGTGGGTTGTGAAAGTCTACTTCGCCGCCGACTTGGTGGCAGTCATCGCGGCGCAAACTTCAAGCATTTTAGATACGCTACCGGCCTTCAGGCTTCTGCCTTCGAGACCCGAATAAGAGGCAGTGTCTTGGCAAGACTCAGCAAAACCGGTCCAACGGGTGGTGAGGTCTGCGCGGTAAGCGTCGCAATGAGCACGCATAGCGCGATTTCGGAGGGCGACCTTGTCAGCCGCTTCGCCGGCCAGAAGATCGAAATTGAGGCCGTCAAACTTGGCGTCTGCTGCTTGCAAGCAGCTGCGATAGGTTGCGTCCCGCTCTGGCGTTCTGGCGTGACCTTGGTTGGTTTGGACGCCTGCGAAAGCAAAACCTGCTGCCAAAGCAGCAGCGACGATAGCTGTGGCGACGATGACTGGTTTACGCATTCTCTTCACTCCAAGTTGGGTCCCAGACCATGCCAACGGCGTTTGTGTCTGTTTGGGACAAGCCTATCTGGAGAAGCGATTCCCGTGCCACGCGAGTTTCGGCGGTTAGACTGGGAACTTTTGAAGTCGCAGTGCGCGCCCCAGAAGGAGTGTGCCAAGGATGCCCACGTTCATTGCCACATAGGCCAAAGCGCCCGAGCCGATCAGGTTGGGGAGAAGAAAAAGGATTAGGCCGTCATTGCCGCCGGGAATCATCACGAGGCCAAAGGCCATTAGGAACCCGCCAAGCATGGCACCTGCACTGCCGCGTAGGCTGGGCAACTTTAGCTTGAAGGTCCCAGCGGCCAGCGTGGAAGTGACACCGCCGAGACAGGCGGCACCAACCAGCCAAGGCAACAAACCATCAGCCATATGCTGGGGGGCCGACACGATTGCTTGTGCAAAATCATGGATCGCAACGCTGTAATTCCAAGCTGGGTGGATGGTGTAGAGAAGGCCGCCAATCACACCAATCGCGGCCATTGCCCACGCCTTGTTGCCTTTTCCATTGCGGAGAAACAGCCACAACAGCAAAGCCAAAACGCTAAGGGCCCCACCCCATAGGACGCGTAATAAGATGGATGGGCTGGCCAATGTGCTTGTTGCTAATATGTGCGGCTGAACCGAAAAGCCCGTCAGGCCAAGGACGAGAGCACCTAACCACAAGCCCGGCAAGACAAACAAATAAGATGTGTCGCCGCTGACGATTTTGGTGAGCGTACCAAACACGCACGCCCCATTGAGCGCAGCGCCTGCGCCGAACAAAAGGCCGCCCAAGGCAATCATTGAGCTGGGGGTGATACTGGGTGCAAAATGGATGGGCAGGGCCGTGAACCACGATATCGGCCATAAAACGACCATCGCACTGAGACTGGCCAATGCAAACCCGCCAAAGCGCCAAGCGCGCTTTCGCTCCAAAACTTCAGTGACAGCCGCAACCGCACAAGTGGTTGAGCGGGGCACCAAAAAGCCCATCACAAGAGCGCAAAGGACCAGCCCAATATCAAGTGCATTTGATGTCATGCCTCTTCCCCATTCCCATCTTGGCTTACGTGCGGACCGGGGCAGGCGTTACAGCAACCAACAAGACAGCGCATGTAGAAATCGGTTGCACAGGTTGGAAATTTGCTTTCACCCTTCCGTCAATAACACAAGCGGCCAAGGCGAGGTGACAGCTATGGAAAAAGGTCCCGACAGGCGAACGACATTGGGTTGGATAGCCAAAGGTCTCGCCGGAGGATTGGCGGGCGGTTCATCTGCGGCGCTGTCTGGCTGCGGCCCCAGAAAGCAAGTGCTGCGACCCAATTTGATTATCTGGCATGGCTTTCGCGGAGCCGAGAAAGCCTCGCTTGAAGAGCTTGCCGCAATTTATTCAAGTCGCCTGAGGCCGGGCCAGCGCCCCGTGCGGGCGGTCGCAATCCCAAGTGACGCAATGGCTGACAAGATCTCCGCCTCTGTGCCTCGCGGCAAGGGCCCGGACCTATTCATATTTGGCCATGACCGGCTAGGCGGCTGGGCCGAAGTGGGCGATACCATCACCCCGCTTGATTTTTTCTTGGATGAGGCCGTGAAGTCTGCCTTCCTGCCCAATATGTTTGAGGCGGTGACTTACAAGAATGCTGTTTGGGCCCTGCCCTTCAATTACAAGTCCGCCGCACTGCTCTACAATAAAAAGCTCATTGCAAAGCCGCCTGAGACCATCGAAGAGATGCAGGCAATGGCGGCTAAACATACTGACCAAGCCCGCGGGCGATTTGGTTTGGCCTATGCCTATGATGACTTCTTCTTCCATGCCGCCTTGATGAATGGCTATGGCGGCGGGGTTTTTGATCCATCCGGCAAATTGATGCTGGACGATGCACGCAATATTTCAGCTTCTAATTTGGTCCAGCATTGGCGGCGGGATCTACGGATACTGCCCGATGACCCAACTTCGTCGCTGGTTGCATCCTTATTCAATACTGGCCGAGCGGCCATGATCTTCAACGGTCCATGGTTTTTGGGCGAGATCGCACCGGAGATCGACTTTGGTGCAGCCGTGCTGCCACGGATCACCGCTGCCGATAATCGCCCAATGGCACCTTATATGGCGGTGGAAGCCATCTTTATGAGTGCAGGCACCCATGATCCTGCCGAAGCTTGGGCTTTTGCGAAATTCCTGACGAGCGTGGAAGCGGCAACAATCATGGCGGTTGAAGGGGGAGAATTGCCGACCCTAAGGGAAGTCTATGATGTACCTGAAGTGGCTAGGAACCCCATAGCACAGGCCTATAAGGCCCAAGCGCTCTCAGCGATCGCCATGCCCAATCTGCCTGAAATGACCATGGTCTGGTCCCCAGCCGACAAAGCCATGAAGCGGGTTACCAAACTTGAGACGACGTCGGAAGCGGCTTGGCAGGATTGTCAACGAGAGGTTCAAGCCGCTATCAATGCCCTCCACTCCGGCAAGGCGAGCTGACATTTATGAGATTTGATGGAAAGCAAGAGCCCATTGGGCAAACTCGCCTTGGACTGTACCGTTGTATGACTTCATTGGTCAGTTTGATCATCTTGGCTGTCGCACCACCTGCTGCTCAGGCTGATGGGTTTCGCGACCGCCTGCCAGAAGATGAGATCATCTATTTTCTTTTACCCGATCGATTTGAGAACGGCGACCCGCGCAATGATCAGGGCAGACTAGAAGGCAATAGGGTTCAAACTGGCTTTGATCCCACGCTTAAGGCTTTCTATCATGGCGGTGATCTCAAAGGCCTAACCGATCGGCTGGACTATATTCAAAACCTTGGGGCGACAGCAATCTGGGTTGCGCCAATCTTTAAGAATAAGGCCGTGCAAGGCGCACCGGGCCAAGAAACTGCGGGCTATCATGGCTATTGGGTTACGGACTTTACCCAAGTGGACCCACATTTCGGTACCAATGCAGACTTCAAGGCTCTAGTCGCAGCGGCCCACAAGCGCGGCATGAAAGTCTATATGGACATCATCACCAACCATACAGCTGACGTTATCGCTTATGCTGAATGCCCCAACGGCGGCTGTCCCTATCGGTCTCGCGCGGACTTTCCTTACCAGCTGCGCGCGAAAGACGGTGCGGCGATCAATCCGGGCTTTGAAGGCGACAGTCTGCGAACACAGGCGAATTTCTCAAAACTCAACGAAACCGACTATGCCTATCAGGTGGTTGTGCCGCCCACGGAAACTCAGATCAAAGTTCCAGCATGGCTAAATGACCCCATTTATTATCATAATCGGGGCGATACGACCTATTGGAATGAGTCTGCGACCATGGGCGACTTTTCGGGCCTCGATGATCTGATGACAGAAAACCCGCGCGTTGTTCAGGGCATGATTGACATCTATGGCAAGTGGATCGACGAGTTTGGCGTTGATGGATTTCGCATTGACACGGCACGCCACGTCAACCCAGAGTTTTGGCAGGCCTTTGTGCCAGCCATGCGGGCGCGCGCTAAAGCTAAGGGAATCGCGAATTTTCACATCTTCGCGGAGATCGGCAGCGTGGAGCTGGAGCCAGGTAAACTGGCTCTGCACACAAAAATAGATGGCTTTCCGGCTACAATTGATTTTGCCTTTCGCCGCGCCGTTTTGGACACGGTTTCGGGCTCGGGCACCAACAAACTGTGGGAGCTCTTTTTCCAAGACCCACTTTACACGAACGGGGAAGCCACAGCCCGCCAGCAGCCGACCTTCATCTCTAGCCATGACCATGGACGCTTAGGCTTTTATATCCGAAAGGCCATGCCCGAGATTTCCGATTCAGAACTGCTGGAGCGCGTGAAACTGGCTCACGCTCTGATGCTGACCTTGCGAGGCGTGCCAACGCTCTATGCCGGGGATGAGCAAGGTTTTGTCGGGGATGGCTGGGACAAAGATGCCCGTGAATCCCTATTCGCCTCTAAAGTTGCAGATTATAACGACAACCGATTATTGGGCACGAATAACACCACAGCCCAAGCCAATTTTGACTTAAACCATCCGCTTTATCGCTAGATCGCAGAGTTGGCCGCGCTGCGCCGGGCTCATCCAGCGCTGCGAAGGGGCGAACAAATAGTG
>JBEIEG010000204.1:0-4996 GCA_040383035.1 Hyphomonadaceae bacterium
AATGATGGCAGTGGGTGGGGGGGTGAGGTTGAGAAGGGCAGTTGCAGCCTCGCAGCCACTCTCATAACTAAAGTCACCCGGCACACAGAGGTCCGTGTCCGGCAGGCCGGCTTGCGCCATGGCCTGCCGCCAGCCATCCACACGCCAGTGCGAAAGGTTATAGTCCGGGGCACCCGCGATAAAGCCGATCCGCTTGTGACCGAGCCCAATCAAATGCTGTGTGGCTTGCGCCGCTGATTCCGCATCCCCCATGTGGATGGCAAAGCCGCTGCCCGCTGCCAGGGATCCGATCCGCGCAAACGGAATATTACGCTTAGTCAAGAGATTGGTGATCAAGGGGTTTTCGGAGTGAGGCGGCGTTAAGATGATGCCGTCGGGCTGCAAGGCTGCAATGGTGCCGCTTAGTTCGCGCTCAACATGGTCATTATGGGTGTCGACGAGCTCGAAAATCATCCGATAGCCATGTTCCGCGCAGGTCAGCATGCCTCCCAAAAGCATTTGGTCGACCCAATCTGCGCCGCGGCGGGCACGCCATTCAGAGATCGTCCGCTCTCGGTCATTGATGACCAGAATAAGGTAGGAGCGCGAGCCACTCATACGTTGGGCGGCGATAGAGGGGACATAGTGCAGCTTCTCGATTGAAGCTTGCACACGCGCCTTCATTTCAGGGCGAACATTGGGTTCATTATTGATGACACGGCTAACCGTCTGCAACGAGACGCCCGCATCTGCGGCGACATGGGTGATGGTGACCGATTGATTGCGGCGGCCCATAAGCTAGCCCCTCCCCACCTGGTACAAACCAGAATTTTGGCCAATCGCGGCTTCAAATAGCGGTGGAACTACATCGACGCGCACGAAAACAACTTTCATTGGAACCGTCACGATGTTGATATCCCGACATTAATTCCGAGTAACAGACTTAATCGCCTAACTAGAAACAATCAAAAAATATATCAATCGCACACAGAAATTTGATTGCTTCTCTGTCATAGAATTAAGGTTGTTTGACAAATACCTGACTGCTTTGTCAGGCATGGCGCGAAGAGCGAACCTTGGAGTTTATCCAAGGCCCGCTCTCACCAGATAGATTAGAAATCTACCCGCGCCATCAAGGTGAAGCGACGGTCGTTGCGGAAGGCCGAACGCGTCACCCGTGTGCCTTTGAAGTCAATCACCTGGCTGGTCTGGGTAACTTCATCCAACAAATTCACGCCTTGGATCCCAAACTTAACCCGTGGCGTCCACGAATAGAAGATGGAACCGTCGAGTTGTCCCGTCGCCTCGCCATAAATCGGCGAGAAGGGGAAGATCACATCACGCGGTGTTTGCAAGAACTCTGACCGCCAATTGTAGGCCAAACGCATGGCAATCGGGCCCTTTTCATAGAAGCCAACCGCATTGATCGTGTGCTCGGAGACCCCTGCCAATGGCGTATTCCCAGCAAATGGGCTCTGCTCTGCGCCGAGGTTTGAGTTACTGAAGTCGCCCGCATCCACATACGTATAGGTGAATTGGGTGCCAAATCCGCTCAACAAGCCCGGCAAGATGTCGTAGGTCTGCTGATAGGAAAGCTCGACCCCTTTCAAGATGCCGCCATCGCTATTGACTGGACCATTGACCAGAACATCGGTGGAGACGCCCTTTGGACTGGTGAACTTACGGACCGTCGCCCCACCATTCACAATGCCCTGAATGTCCTTCATGAAGGCCGAAACCGCGACATAGCCCACTTTGGCAAAATACCATTCGTATGACAGGTCGTAGTTCCAAGATTCAATAGGACGCAGGAGACGGTTACCCGTGCCAATCTGGAATAGAGGCCCTGTTGCCAAGGTACCGCCAGCTTTCAGGCTGGCCGTATTGTCGGAGATACCGCCGCCTGTTGCGAAGGCATTCAGGTCAGGGCGAGAGATGCCCTTTGAGATCGCCATGCGAACCAACATGCCATTGCCAAAGTCGGCCTTCGCATTGAAGCTTGGCAGAACATGGTCGAACTCAATGTCGGCACTGTCGTCAATCTCTTCGCCGGTAAAGACCGCGGCAAACTCTGCCAAACGCGTGGTTGATAGTCCGCAATAGCCCGGGGCAACTTGGCCGACTTGCACGCGGCTACACGCATTCTGCAACTCAGCGACACTAACCTTACCGTCACCATTACCACCCGATCCAACCGAATCGAAGAACTCTCCGGTTGGCAGTTTGATCGCACCGGCACTTTGAACCGTAGTCTGCACATAACGCAGGCCGAAGTTTCCGGTGACTTTAAGGTCGCCAGAAAAGTCTTTGCCAAAGTCCACGCGGGCGAAGGCGGCCGAGGTCAATTCTTCCACGTCAGAAATTTCACCGGCGGTCCAAGGACCACCAAGCACATTGCCGGAACGCGCAGAAATTGGGAACCAAGCGTTCGGGGTCAGGGTCGACGCCGTGATCGCATTCGCTTGCTTGCGGATTTCGCCGCTCAGATAGTCACGAACGGTGTTGTCGCCGCCGAAGAAGAAAGCAGAGCCATCGCCCAAAGGCACAGGCACATTGCCGCGTTGGAAGTTATCGCCGAATGGATTGCGGATGGCAGACGACCCTGGGAAGTCTTTGGCATAAGCACCACCGCAGCCAAAGGCTTGGAAGTCGCCGCAGTTCCAATTGCCACCGCGACCCGTCCAAGGTGCACCCAAATTGCCCCAGTTGGAGAAGTTGGCACTGCGGGTGATGCGCGAACGATCACTCCAGCGTGCACCAAAGCGGACGCCCTTGAAGAAGCCATCTTCTTTCAAGTCATACTCGCCGTCGAGACGAACACTGGTCATCTCGCCTTCGTTATAGACTTGGTTGTCCAGTAAGAACCAATAGAAGGTCTTAGATGGATCGGTGAAGTAGCTGGCAGGTGAATTGGCCGACCCCGGTTGTAGGAATTGCACCAGAGGGGTGTCGCCAGTATTGTCGATGAAGACGTCGCTATAGGTCTGCATGGCCGAGATGAAGCCATTCTCGGTGCGGTCCGATCCGATGTGCTGGGCTTCGAAGTTGAAGCGCATGCGGTCGGTTGGATTGAACTTTAACGTGAAGGACACATCCTCGGTCGAAGCGGCATCTTCGCGTTGGAAGCGCAAGAGTTCGGTTGGAATACCCCGCCCACCGGTAAAGGGCTGAAGCTGGGTTAAGGTGCCTTTGGCAAACTGGTTGCCAGCAAAGGTTGCCGTCGTGCCGGGCGCAACTACTGGGAACAGACCGTCGTCATTGACCAGAGCCAAGGCCGAGAATTCTTCCAAGGTCGCTTCTGTGGTTGCTTTCAAATACTCAAGCGTGGCCAGCCAGCGCTTGTCATTGCTTTCCCATTGGCCCACGATCGAAATCGCGTCGCGGTCACGCGTCAGATCGGTGGTGCGCACGCCTGCGCCCTTTGGCACGAAGACAGCATTGGTTGGCGGGAAGTTGGATGCGTTGAAAGCTTGGCCACCGCTGAACCCGCCAGAACCCACGGCACGCACACGGATACAGGCCGAGGTCAGCGAGGCATCACGATAGCAAGGGTCGGTGATTTGCGACGCATCGGTCTTGGTCACCAATTGAGACTGGGCATAGGCCAATTGGACGCCAAAGGTGCCAACTTCGGTTTCATAAGTATTGGAACCCAAGAAGGAGAAGCCAGGCGACCACTCTTCAGCCATATCGCCGTAATTGCTTTCAATCGTGCCAGCAAAGCGAGGGCCCTTTTTGTCGAGCGGCTTGCGCGTGACAAGATTGACTGTGCCGGAGATGCCGCCGTCAATCATGTCTGCAGTGGCATTCTTGAACACTTCCACGCGGCCCAAAAGCTCTGGCGAGACGTCGTTGAAGGAGAGTTCGCGGCCGCCGTTTGCGGAAAAGATATCGCGGCCATTCAACTCAGAACGCACATAAGGCAGGCCGCGGATGATGACACCTGAACCTTCAACCGAAAAGCGATCGGGATCGTTACGCTGTTCAAAGCGGGAAATGTTGATGCCTGGAATGCGCTGCAGCGCCTCTGCAACCGAACGGTCTGGCAAAGCGCCAATGTCTTCGGCAGTAACCACATCCACGAAGGTATCGAGATTGCGCTTGATAGACTGCGCATTTTGCAACGAGCGACGGAAGCCGGTGACGACAACCACTTCGGCTGGGGCCTCGGCTTCTTGGGTTGCAGGGGTCGTGGTTTCAGCTGGCTTGGCCGGCTCTGCTGCTGTCTGCGCGAAAGCAGGCTGCGAAACCAGCGCCAAAAGGGCTAGACTGGATGCGGTGGTCAAAGCGGTGAACCGCCGAGACCGAGACGTGGCTGTGCCTGCGTTGAGTTGATAGGCCAAATTTTCCTCCCCTGACTCCCTTCTTTTTTGAAGGAAGCTAATCATATTGAACGACGCATAACGGTAGTTGAGAGCGTTCACAAGAAAAAATGAACGTTCACATTTGCGTCATCCGTGCTAGATGGCAAGAAAATACAGTTAAAGTGAATCTGGGGGTAACGAGACATGGCAATTGAAACGATCGTAATCGTAGGTGGTGGCACAGCGGGCTGGATGGCAGCGGCCGCATTGTCGCGCTTGCGTGCGGGCAAGCCAGTCAATGTCATCGTCATCGAGTCAGAACAAATCGGCACAGTTGGCGTTGGCGAAGCCACCATTCCCCCCTTCCTCGACTTCAACCGTTTGTTGGAAATTGACGAGGCAGAGATGCTGACTGCCGTGCAGGGCAGCTTCAAACTTGGCATTCAATTCGTCAATTGGGGCAAGATTGGCGACAGCTACATCCACCCTTTTGGCAATTATGGCTATCAGGTCGATGGCGTGTCCTTCCACCATATTTGGCACAAATTCAAAGAGGCAGGTGATAAACGGCCGATCCAAATCTTCAACATCGAAACCATGGCCGCCCATTATGGCCGCTTTGCTCGGACTGAAGACTATCAGCGCGACGACCTGCCCCCCATCAATTACGCCTATCACCTCGATGCCGGCCGCTATGCCAAATATTTGCGCGC
>JBEIEG010000205.1:0-4962 GCA_040383035.1 Hyphomonadaceae bacterium
CTCGGGACGGCAGCGTAAACAAGGTCGAAACCCTTCGTCTTGCGCGACAGCAGCCGAGGGATAAAAAACGACATTCTCGCGCTTCGGCAGCCGCGCAGGACAGATTGGGCGACAATAGATTCCCGTCGTTTTAACGGCGGTGAAGAAGCGACCATCATAGCGGCTGTCGCGCGCTGAAATAATCGCATAGCAGGCGTCTTGATCGAGGGTCATGGGTCCTCTTGCCAGCACACCTGCCTGTGGTCTAGCGGAATTCGGACATGACTAGACCCAATCGCGGCGGCCAATCAGTACGTCCGAAAACCGCTAGCCAAGTTTAAAGCAATGCTTCAAACCATAGCCACTTCTATTCCCTTGTCTTAGGACCCTTCACATGAAGCTTACGCTTAGTCACATTGAAACCCCAACCGGACCAATGATGATGTTATTGGACGACGAAAAGCGGGTACGCCTACTTGAATGGGTCGACCATCGGGCTCGTATGGATCGTCTGCTTGCGCGCCACTATCCCAAGACAAGCTTCTCACTCACTGAAGAGATGCCACCAGAGCGCTATCATCAGGCCATACATACCTATTTTGCTGGTAACCTAGAGGCTCTGGGGGCCTTACCGGTTGCCTTTGGCGGCACCGCTTTCCAGCAAACAGTTTGGCAAGCGCTCCAGACGATCCCAGCGGGCAAGACCCTCAGTTATGGCAAGCTGGCCGCCCAAATCGGCAATCCAAAAGGGATGCGCGCCGTGGGCCTGGCAAATGGCGCCAATCCAATTGCACTCATTGTTCCCTGTCACCGTGTTATCGGTGCGAACGGCACGCTGACAGGTTATGGCAGCGGTATGGAGCGGAAACACTGGCTCTTGCGCCATGAAGGGTCGCTGCCGCAAAATCTTTTATAGGGCTCCCCTGCCCGCTGGGCAAAGCAGTTGAGATCGCTTAAACAAATTCCATGACCACTTTCGGCGACCGCCTAACCGAACAAACCCGCTTACGCGCCACCCCGCTCTGCGTTGGCTTTGACCCCTTCCCCGAGTTGATCCCGTCAATTTTTGGCCCGAAGGGCGAGCTCGAAACGCTCGAGCGCTTCTTTAGCGCTGTCATCGAAGAACTTGCCGGCCAAGTGCCCATCGTAAAGCCCCAAATTGGCCTGTTTGAGCCGTGGGGTGCCGATGGCGTTGCCCTAACTGGAAGGCTTGCTCGCTTCGCCCTTAACCAGAATCTCATGGTCTTGATCGATGCCAAGCGAGGCGACATAGGATCGACTGCAGAGGGCTATGCGCGCGCCTTTCTGGGCGCAAACGCCCCAACCCCCTGCGACTGTTTAACGGTCAACCCCTATCTGGGCCTCGACTCTCTCCAGCCCTTTGCCGATGCCGCGAAAGCAAATGACAAAGGCATCGCGGTCCTTGTGCGCACCTCCAATCCCGGTGCCAAAGACTTTCAAGATATCGACTGCTCTGGTGCCCCTCTTTGGGTCCGGGTCGGCGAGCAGCTTGTCGGCCTCCAAGATGATTTGATGGGCCAATCTGGCTTCTCATCGCTCATGGTGGTGTGCGGGGCGACTTGGCCAGCAGAAGCTTTGAGATTGCGCGCTATTCTTCCAAGAACCCTCTTTTTGGTGCCAGGCTATGGCGCACAAGGCGGCGCGGCCAAGGATGGGCTCGCGGGACTTGTTCCTGGACCAAGCGGCCATGAAGGTGGCGTGGTCTCCTCTTCCCGCGCGATCCTATACAGTAAAGCTGCCGCAGACGCCCAAACCCTGTCAGCCTGGCGAACCGCCTTTCAGCAAACCTTGCAAGCCTCAATTAGTGAACTCAGGGTTGCGTCCGAAGATGTCGTAAGGCGAAGCTAGACGAGACCGATCAAAGCACCGATTTCAGGATGGAATGACCACAATGTGCGACTTATTCGAGACGCCAACACCCCGGGTCTTCACCATTCCCCCAGCCGTATCGTTTCTTGACGTACTCGCGCGTACGTTAGTCGAAGCCCTGTCGCACGATAAGACCCCGTTTGCGCTGTCTGATACCATCATTGTCCTGCCCACCCGGCGGGCGGCACGTGGACTTGCTCAAGCCTTTCTAAACTGCAGTCCACAGGCTGCTACGCTTTTGCCGCGCATCCGAACTTTGGGCGACCTTGACCCGGACGATGCAGGCCTTGGTGAGTTTGGCGACGATCTAGACCAAATCCCTGCCATCAATCCACTCGCACGGCGTCTGATTCTCGCCCGCCTCATCCAAGCCCGTGGCCTCGAGTCTGACTGGTCAAAAGACCCAGTCTCCGCCCTCCTCGCTGCCGACGCACTCGCGGATTTGCTCGACTCCGCCGCGATGATGGCCAGTGGTGCGGACATGTTTGACTGGTCCAAATTGTCGACAATGGTCAGCGAGCATGAATTAGCCAAGCATTGGGAACAATCCACCACTTTCCTATCAATTGTCACCGAAGCTTGGCCCGCCTATTTGGCTAGCGTCAACAAAGTTGATCCCGGCGTGCAGCAGCGGCGCAATATCGAGGCGATGGTGGAAAAATGGCGCACCGCCCCACCAGAGCAAACAATCGTGCTGGCAGGCTCCACCGGCTCTATGCCAGTAACACGCAAGCTGATGCATCTGATCGCACGCCTCCCAAAGGGCATGGTCGTCCTACCCGGTCTCGATACACATATTTCAAGCGACGCGTGGATTGCTGCTCGACACGATGATCAACATCCCCAGCGTGCCTTGTCGGAAGCGATTGAAGCCATTGGTATCGAGCGCCACGACGTCCAAGTTTTGCCCGGTGTTGTAGAGCCGTTTGAACTGGCGCAGCGACGCCTTGTGATCAATGAAGCCCTGACGCCACAAGCATCGACCGCCGACTGGCCCTCGCGGATCGAGGAACTTGGACAGGAAAATAGTATCGCTGGCCTTGAAGGCTTAACCCTAATTGAAGCGGCCAGCGAAGAAGAAGAAGCAAGTTTGATCGCCCATGAGTTGCGCGAAGCACTTGAAACGCCGGATCAAACCGTTGCCCTCGTAACACCCAGCGCAGAGATCGCTCGCCGGGTTGCCGCAAAAATGCAGCGCTGGGACATTCAGGTAGACGTCTCATCTGGTCGCCCGATCAGCGATACCAGCGTGGGCAGCTTCCTACGTCATGTGATGCACTGGATCCAAGATCCTAGCGACCCTGTGGTCTTGTGCGCATTGCTCGGTCATCCCTTGACCTCAGTTGGTCTTGCGCGCGATCATGTTGCTGCCTGTGCGGCGGCCATCGAAATTGGCATCTTGCGGGGCCCAAGAAAAGCGCGAACCCTGCCTGAATTGATTGCGCAACTTGAAGCCCTAAAACCGGCCTACTGGCGCACCATGAAGGTCGATGGCCACTCCGTGCAGAAACACGATGGCATCAACTTACTTATAAAGCTTGACCAGCACCTCACCCAAGCAGGACCACTCAGCGGCGCCTTGCCGGACTGTGCCCAAAGTATCGCTGGGTTAGCCGAAGTGCTCGCCGCCACTGAAACCCAAAAGGGCGCTGACATTGTTTGGCGCGGAGAGGCTGGGGAGACTGCCGCACGCTTCTTTGCCACTTTGATGGAACATGGCCATCTTTTTCCGCCAATCCAGCCCCAAGCAATAGGCCGCACCCTTGATCACTTAATGGCCGACTTGGTCGTTCGCCCGCGAGGAACGCATCCCCGTATCGCCATTCTGGGGCCACTCGAAGCACGGCTCCTACAGTTCAACAAAGTGGTCTTGGCAGGCCTTGATGAGGGCGTTTGGCCACAACCCGCAGCGCCGGACCCCTTCTTGTCCCGCCCGATGCGCCGGCATTTAGGTCTGCCTTCCCCTGACACACGGATCGGCCTGTCTGCGCATGACGTCGCCCAATTTGCCGCCGCGCCGCATGTCGTATTGACGCGCTCTGCCCGCCGAAAAGATGCGCCGGCCGTTCCCTCGCGGTGGCTCTGGCGGTTGAAGACCCTTGCAGCAGGGGCCTTAGGTCAAACGAACGCACTTAGGGTACTGACGGAGGGCTCGCATTGGCAGTCGCTCTTACGGGCGCACGCGCCCAACCGCGTCTTCGAGCCGACCAAAGCTATTCCAAGCCCAAGGCCGCCTATCGAGGCCCGCCCACGCAGCTTTCACGCGACCCAAGTCGAGGTTTGGATCCGAGACCCCTATCGCACCTATGTTGAAAAAATCCTCAATCTACGCGCCCTTGACCCTCTAGGTGGACCAATCAGCGCTGGCGTGCGCGGCAGTGCGATCCACAAAGGCCTTGAAGTCATCGCTGATTGGTACAATCACCCACCTTTAGACGCGCGCAAAGCCCTGCATCAGGCGTTTGAAACAGCCCTGCACGAGGCTGGCTATGATGCCACAAGTCTTGCCGTGGAGATGGCACGCTTAGAGCCAACGATTGCTTTTGCTGGCGCACTGGAGATCGAGCGCCTGCGCGCAGGCTGGTGCCCAATGGTCGAAAAGTCCGGGACCCTCACGCTCGACACACTCCAAGGCGACTTTACCGTGACCGCGCGGGCGGACCGGGTCGATGTCGGACCTGAAGGCACCGAAATCCTCGACTTCAAAAGCGGCAAACCTCCAACCACGAGTGAAGTCTACGCCATGTTTGGTGCACAATTGCCAATCATCGCGCTCATTGCAGCAAAGGGAGGCTTTGACGAGCCTGCCATCGGCTTGCCGCATGATTTACGCCACATCCATGTTGGCGGTCGGAACCCAAAAGTCGAACCAGCGGTGCATGCCAAGACCAGTGTCGAAGAGCTTGTCGAGCGGGCCGAGAATACGCTGAGAAAACTCTCGACTCTCTATCATGACCCCATGCGCGCCTATTTGCCCAAGCCGCGCGTCAGCTTGATCAAGAAGGCGACCTATGACGACCCCATCGACCGGCTGGCACGACGGGCAGAGTGGGCTAATGCCGAGGACAGCGAATGACCCGCGACATCGTTGCA
>JBEIEG010000206.1:0-4922 GCA_040383035.1 Hyphomonadaceae bacterium
CACCGCGCCCTTGATCAACTTGCAGCGCGATCTGCAAGGCGCACCGGAGGGGTGGCAGAGTGGTCGAATGCGGCGGTCTCGAAAACCGTTATAGGTGCAAGCCTATCGAGGGTTCGAATCCCTCCTCCTCCGCCATTTCCACCCAATTGAAAATGCTCTGCGCGTCGGGCAGCCGCAAAAAAGCGGCACGGCCCCGGCCGGGATTGTACGCCGGAAATGGCTATGATAGCTCTTTCGCGATCGTCAGGGAGAGCACGATGAACATGTTGGCACGCAGCGCAGTGGCTCTAGCTCTAGCTCTGGCTCTAGGAGGCACGCCACCGCTCCATGCGCAGACGGGGGATTTCGGGATTGGCTGACCAGCCACGTCGGACCGGACGTCAGATTTGCGCAGGGTTTCGCGTCAATCACGTAAGGTCCGCCACCTACACGAGACCAAGTTGGGTGTCTGTTGCACTCCCTCTGCCATTCTTCATTTTTCTCTGTTTTTCAATTATTTTTGGGTCTGCTCATTCCCTGCCCCATAGTCAGCCCAACATCGAGTGGCGGGCGATTCCGGGTAGTGTAGCCCTGGCGCTTGAAAGTATTAGATTCCCGCATGTGTTCGCGGGCTACATCAACGCCAACCAATCGCTGAATTTGAAGGATGGGCAGGGGGGCGGACCCCCCCCGGCATATGGCACAGGCTCAAAAAAAGCGGCGTTTATTTGCTCTGGTTTCTGGCAGGAATTTGATACTGGTTGGAGCGAACATTGGTCGCTCCTGCCCCTCGTCAATGAAGACAGCCCGGTCAGACCAACGTATGTCAGTCATAAAATATCGCACTCCGTGGGTGCTGGCACCATATGGGCCACAAACAGGCTCGGGGACGTCACCCGAGCCTGTTGGAGCCAAGGCCTCAGGATCTGCTGGTCCCAGTATGTAGAAAGTCACTGTGCGCGGTGCCGGACGCAGTGGTAAGCTCTGCCAGCGGCAATCTGCCGTGGGAACGAGCTGCCCCGCCGCGACCAGCTTGTCGGTCAGGGCTGCTATGCCCTCAGGTCCTATCTTCCAGCTTTGCACGATGATACGCGTGGGCCTTCCGTTGTGCAGCTCAACAAAGGCATTGCGCGAACGGTCCCATCCGATCCGCCATTTACCTGTCGAAAGGTTGCAGGCCTCCGCCCATAATCCAAGCCCGCCCGCTTCTAGCCAGCGCCAAGAGCACTGGCCGGCCTGTGTCTGCCAGTCAGGTACCGGTGGACGTTTATGCTCCTGAGTTGCCGCCAAACTTGGCACGCTGGCTCCCAGCAGCCATGCGATGATCCCGAGACGTTTCATTGGGCCCACCAGCCTTCCAGCTTTAACGCTTGTTGCGCAGTGTGATGCATATGGCAGCTAAGAGTTGCTGGTCCGCCACCAGTCCCGCCCATCCATTGCGCCTGTTCGTAAAGGCAGGCCGCATCGCGGAATGTGATCCATGCCCTCTGCATATTGCGCAAGCTGTTTGCCTGCGAGGCCGTAGTAGCGCGAATGCTCGCCATTTCGGCGTCCGTCACCCGCGCATCCTTGACGCTTTTGGCATAGGCTTCGTTGAGACGTTTATCCCAATAGGCCAACTCGGCCCGTAAACAGACCATCATGCCCACCGTTGTATCGCCAGCGGGTGTTGTGAAGCAGACTTGGGCGGAGCGGCCGACGCAGTCCAGCACCGCGTGTTCGCGCAAACCGGAGGCTCGCTGTGCCGAAGCGATGACGCATTGAGAAGTCATCGTGGGATCGAACATTGGGCCAGCTTGGGAGGCAGTAGCTTGCGCCGCAGATGTGGTCGCCATGAGCGCTATAAATCCCAAAACTAGAGCAGTACAAAAATTGCTTATCAGTTTTGGCTCATTAACTCTGTTGTTTTTCATGGAGTAGGTTTCCATTTTCGAGAAAGAACACGGGGTTGAATAGTTCCGTCATAAGGCGGGTCGAGGCGAAGCTCTACCAGGGGCACTGGACACAACGAAAACCGCGAAGCCCAAAGCCATTGCTTTTGATTTGACGATCATGTCCCTCTCACATCCATGCACCCGACCCATCTGCCTTCCACCGCATTTCAATCGCCAAGTTTGTAAACAGGGTTCGAAAACAGGAGAAGCGTCTAGTCATCGTTCCGAGCAATCAAGGTGCGGTAAACAAAACCACCCAGCGCGCCGCCGATGAGCGGAGCAGCCCAGAACACCCATAGCTGCTGCAGAGCGATGCCGCCTTCAATCAAGGCGGGGCCAGTGCTCCTAGCCGGATTGACCGAGGTGTTGGTTACCGGGATCGAGACAAGGTGGATGAGCGTCAGTCCAAGGCCGATCGCTATCGGGGCAAATCCGGCAGGTGCCTTTGGATGCGTTGAACCCATGATAATAAAGAGGAAGAAGCCTGTCAGCAGGACTTCTGCCAGGAAGGCCGATTGCAGACCATAGCCGCCCGGCGAATGTGTGCCAAATCCATTGGATGCAAGACCGTTGGCTGCAAGGCTCCAATCTGCCCTGCCGCTGGCGATGGCATAGAGCGCGAGGGCAGCGAGTATGGCTCCAATGACCTGAGCGGCAACATAGGGAATCACCTTGCCTGCTTCGAACCTGCCCCCCGCCCAAAGGCCAACCGTCACTGCCGGATTAAAATGCGCGCCAGAAACATGGCCGACGGCATAGGCCATGGTCAGCACCGTGAGACCGAATGCCAAAGAGACTCCCGCGAAACCTATTCCGAGTTGTGGAAACGCTGCCGCAAGCACGGCGCTGCCGCAGCCGCCAAAAACCAGCCAGAACGTGCCGAAAGCTTCGGCGGTCAAACGCTTTATCATCGAAGCCATAGCTATCTGCTCCTCAGTTCCACAGCTCGTGATCAAATAATAACTATCTCAGGAAAGCAAGTCTCCGCATTAATCTAACACCACCGATCGCAGCTTTATGTCGCGATGGAGCCGGAGTACATACAGGCGTGGCCGCATCGGTCCTGTCGGGTTGCGACACGCCACCTGTACCTGATCAGGCCGAAGAAATTCTCGATCTTGTGGTTTTGGCGGCGGGGCTTTTTCTCGCAGTCATAATGATCCTTGGCACGTTTGCGCGGCGGGACGCTGGGCTTTGTGCCGCGCTTGGTCATGGCCGCGCAAAATCGGTCACCATAATGGTCCTTGCTGGGAGGCATCTCATTAGACGCGCGTGCGGGTATTGAAGCCTGACAGGTCGTCACATTCCATCATCAGCTCGTTTATGTCGCCAAAGCGGCCACGCCAAGGAAGCGCCGCCGGCCAAGATCCAAACATCGCCGATAAGATGGTTCAGATGCATCTGATCATGCAATGCGTGAAACAGCATCACCGTGCCATGTGTAAAACTCGAGATCACTACAAACCAAAGGAAACTGCTATGTCGTATAGGGTTCTTGACGGCGCGCGCAGCACAGACACCCAACGCGAAATACACGCTGACAATCATCTGATCGTAGATTGCGTTGTACGGGGGCCAGCGCCAGCCGCCCAGTAGATCGAAATAGACCGCGAAAGGTATGCCAACAAGACCGGCAAAAGCCCATAGAATAACTGCGGGGCGAAGCGCGCGATTGGCTTGGTCGTCTTTCATGACTGGATTAACCGTAAAGTCTTTGCTGATGGGTCCGTCGCAGGGGCTATCACACCTTGAAACATGCGACCAGTCGGAGAGGCGAAGAAGCTGGCCACTAGTAGGGGTTAGGGCGAGAGGTGCCGTCAGGCTTGCTTCTTCCGCCTGCTACGCTCTCAAGTTTGCTCTCACTTGGCAAAGATCATCACCCTCGGCACGAAAACTAAGTCAGGGGCTCAGCGCCTCCTGTCTTTGGCTCGCACTAGAGTGACATCAATCCACTTAATGTTATGGTTTTAAAAACAAAACTTTGGGATTATTGTGCCTAATTCTAGTCTGGCTTACATATGTTTATCACAATGCGAAGACAGATCATAATCGACGCCTTGGCTCTTGAAGCCAAGCGTCACCTGCCATGGAGTGCATGATGACGGTTAAGCCAAAACGACCCACCGACTGGCGCAAGCGTTTTGACAAGGCCAAACCACCCAAGACTTTGGTGCTTCACACCGACTTTGCCGGCATTAAAACTGGGACAACCATGTATATTGGCTCCCCCGGTACCATCGCGAATTATATCTCGCGCATCCCTGAGGGCGAGGTTCGAAGCATTGAGCGGATGCGCAACGAATTGGCGCGCAAGAATGAGGCGCAGGCCACCTGTCCAGTCACAACCGCCATCTATCTCAAAGTCGTGGCTGAAGTGGCGCTTGCTGATTTGGCCGAAGGTAAGCCCAGCACAGCAGTGGTGCCGTTCTGGCGGGTTATTGAGCCTAACAGTAAGATCGCCAAGAAACTGAGCTGTGACAGCCAAGTTATTGAACATTATCGCCTGATAGAGCAGGCAGGCATGGGTGAGACTCTCGCTTAGTCAGCCCCTACTACCCCACGGGAATCAAACACAAAGCAGCCGCCTTCAAACAGGCTCTCTTCCTTGGGCACTTGCTCCATATAGGCCAAGATGCCGCCTTTGAGGTGATAGACGCTTTCAAATCCCTCTGCGAGCAAGTAGGCGGAAGCCTTCTCGCAACGGATCCCGCCGGTGCAATACATGGCGACCTTTTTGTCGCGTGCGGGGTCGAGATTGTCTTCGGCCCATTTTTTGAACGCGGTGAAGGTGCGAATTTTGGGGTCAATGGCGCCTTTGAATATGCCTTCCTCGGTCTCATAGGCATTGCGCGTATCAACCAAGACAATCTCAGGGTCCGCGATCAAGGCATTCCAGTCCGAAGGTGCGATATAGGTGCCCACAACTTGGCGGGGGTCTGCCTTGGGCGCACGCAGGGTGACGATTTCGCGCTTGAGCCGTACTTTCATGCGCACAAACGGATTTTTGTC
>JBEIEG010000207.1:0-4879 GCA_040383035.1 Hyphomonadaceae bacterium
AAGCGCTACCCGGATGTGACAGCCTTTGGCTCCACCCAGATCCTAGACGAGGATCCGCGCCAATTGGATGGGGCGGGCGATGTCTATCATGCATTTGGCATTCCCTTCCGAGGCGGCTATCGCAAACCGTGGCCCGTTGACTTAGTCGATGGCCAGACCTTTAGCCCGTGCGCAGCCGCAGCCCTTTGGCGTGCAGACATATTTGCCCAATTGGGCGGGTTTGAAGAAAGCTACTTCTGTTATTGCGAAGATGTCGACTTGGGCTTTCGCCATCGTTTGGCGGGCGGGATGGTCATACAATTGGCTGAAGCACAGGTCCGTCATATGGGCTCTGCATCTAGCGGGCAATTGTCCGAATTTGCTGTCTATCACGGCACCCGCAACCGGCTTTGGACTTTCGTCCGAAATATGCCGGGTGCTCTTTTTTGGTTGCTGCTGCTGCCACATCTTGGGGCAACACTCTTACTTTGGGCACACACAGCTTGGCGCGGCGCAGGCGGTGCCTATGGCCGTGGATTGGCAGATGGCCTCAAAGGATGGGGCACCGCTTGGCGAGCCAGAAGGGCTATCCAAGCCAATCGCAAAGTCAGCTTAACAAGTTTAGCGGGTCAATTTGCTTGGTCGCCCTTAAGCCTCTTAAAGCGCGCGATTGTGCTGCGTCAGATCACTCCACCGTAACAGACTTCGCAAGATTTCGAGGCTGGTCCACATCTGTGCCTTTGGCCACTGCGACATGATACGCCAGTAAGTGGATCAGAGGCGAGTAGACAATCGGGGCCACAAACGGATCAGCCTTTGGTGCTTCAATCGTGTGCCGCGCAACATCGCCAGATTCTTCAATGCCCAAGGCGTCAGAGAACAAGGTCACACGACCCTTACGCGCCGCAATTTCTTGGACGTTAGAGATGGTCTTCTCAAACAAATGGTCATGGGGAGCGATAGCAAAGACCGGGGTAACTTCGTCGATCAAGGCAATCGGACCATGCTTCAACTCACCTGACGCATAGCCTTCAGCATGAATATAGCTGATCTCTTTGAGTTTAAGGGCAGCTTCCAACGCTATCGGATAAGCCATGCCGCGACCAATATAGAGGATCGAGCGGGCGTGACTTGCTTCTTCTGCAGCTGCCGCAATGGTTGATTCAACCTTGAGAGCTTCGCGAATGAGGCGCGGGGTTTCCATCAACAAATGCGCCAGACGGCGCTCTTCATCGCGGTCAATCTTCTTGCGAGCCAAAGCTGCGGCAACCGAGATCGCTGCAAGGGCCGACAATTGCGCCACAAAGGCCTTTGTTGAGGCCACACCAATTTCAGGCCCGGCCAAGGTCGGAAGCACGGCATCCGCTTCGCGCGCGATTGAGCTTTCTGGCACATTGACGACTGCAATTGTCTTCCAGCCATGACGCTTACACAGACGCAAAGCCTCTAAAGTATCGGCGGTCTCACCTGACTGGGAGATAAATAAGGCCGCAGCACGTCCAGCTGCTACGGGCTCACGATAGCGGAACTCTGAGGCGATGTCGGTTTCGCACGATAGGCCAGCCACTTGCTCAAACCAGTATTCGCCAACACGGCCCGCCAAGTAAGCGGTGCCACAGCCGATGATCCACAACTGGTCAATCTGGGCGAAATCAACGCCAAAGTCGGGCAATGTCACGCGCTCTTCTAAGGGGTCGACATAATAACCGATCGTACGGGCGGCGGCATCAGGCTCCTCGTGGATTTCCTTTTGCATATAGTGGCGATAATTGCCCTTTTCGACGGCTGCAGCACTCGCAGCTACAGACTTGATCGGGCGTTCAACCGGATTGCGCGCCACATCATAAATGGCATGGCTGGTCCGGCTTAGGACAACGAGGTCGCCCTCTTCCAAATAGATGACGCGGTTGGTGAAAGGGGCAACAGCAATCCCGTCTGAGCCCAAATACATTTCTCCGTCGCCAACACCGACCACCAAAGGGCTGCCTTGACGGGCACCGACCAGCAAATCCTCTTCGCCGGTAAATAGGCAAGCAATTGCAAAGGCACCACGCACCCGCTTTAGCGCCTCAATCACCGCATCCTTTGGGCTGGCGCCCGAATCGAGCGCACGCGACACCAATTGCGTGATCACTTCGGTGTCGGTTTCAGAATCAAAGGTACGGCCTTCGGCTTCAAGCTCTGCACGTAGGGTGCGGAAGTTCTCAATAATGCCGTTATGGACCACTGCCACGCGATTGGTCGCATGGGGGTGGGCGTTACGCTCAGATGGGGCACCATGGGTGGCCCAGCGCGTATGGCCAATGCCAATAAGGCCAGGCAAAGGCGATGCTACCAACACCTCTTCTAAATTCTTGATCTTGCCTTGGGCGCGACGACGATCAATCTTGCCATCGACCAAAGTTGCGATCCCGGCGGAATCATAACCGCGATATTCAAGCCGCTTCAGCGATTCAATGAGGCGGGAAGTCACCGCCTCTTTGCCCAAGATTCCAATAATGCCGCACATCTATAAGCGCCTTTCAAGTCTTGCGAGACTTATACAAGTGCAGTGTTGATAGAAACCTTAGGCCAGACGCGCCACCCCCAATACTGTCACTCTTGGTGACAGCGCGTTGCACCCTTATTCCCAAGCAAGCGGAATTAGGGTGCAGGCTTTGGATAGACTTGCTGGAGGAAGGCGTCGACTTCCTTCGCCGTGGCGAGCGCAACCTCTTCCTGGGGCAAGTGACCAATATTTGGGTAGGCGACCAGCCTAGAACCCTTAATCTCTTGGGTAAAGCGCTTGGCGTCTGCGAACGGGATCCAGGGATCGGCTTCACCCCAAATTACCAAAGTTGGCGCAGTGATGGTGGGGATTTGCTGATAGGCTGTGGGTACATCAGGGCCCGCCCGCATGCGGGCTAAAGTTGCTTGGCGATTACCTTCACGCATCAAAAGGTCATGATAGCGCTGCACCATTTCTGGCGTCACCAAAGCATCATCGACCATCACTTGCTTGAGGTTGGACTCAATCATGCCCTTGGTGCTGACACGGGAGAACATGTCACCAAGAATTGGTGCACGAGCCAAACGAAAGATCAGGGGTGGCTTGCCTGTATCGCGGGGATAGCCGGCCGCATCCACCAGAATAAGGCCTGCGACTTTTTCAGGGTGGGCCAATGCATAGCGCCAAGCCACAGCCCCGCCCATGGAATTGCCGCCCAAGACAAAGCGATCGACTTTGAAATGCTGTGCCAAATCATCCACGACCTGCACGTAGGTCGTGCCCGAATAAACCCCACTCTTGGACGGACCGGTCAGGCCGTGGGCAGGAAAGTCAAAACTGATGACCCGCCAATTGTCTTTGAGTTGTCCCACCCAAGGCTCCCACGTATGGAGGGAGGCATTTGAGCCGTGGGCGAGGATCAGCACGGGTGCATCACGCTTGCCTTCATCCCGCACGTGTAAGCGGACGCCATCGCTGATGTTGATGAACTGTGACGTTGGTGAGGTATAGCGGGCCTCAGCGACCGCACGGGGCAAATCGGGGCTGCAAGCCACTGACATCATGCCAGCCAGAGCTACCCCTATCAAAGCCAAAAATCGTTTATGCATCGCGTCTGCCTCCCCAATCATCTGTTTGTCTTTCGTTTTCCGACTTTAGATCAAGCCTCTTACCAAGCGCCAATATTGGCGGCACTGGCCCAAGGCTCCTGCGGGGCTAAAGCGGCACCACGTTGTAAGAGTTCAACCGAGATGCCGTCTGGCGAGCGAACGAACGCCATATGACCATCCCGCGGCGGACGGTTGATGATCACGCCACGCGCTGCCAGATGAGCGCACAAGCCATAGATATCGTCGACCCGATAAGCCAAATGACCAAAATTGCGGCCGCCATCATAAGCATGCTCGTCCCAATTGTAGGTCAGTTCTACCATCGGCAAGCCGCCAGGAAGCCCGCTCTGTGGGGCTTCTCCTTGCGCCTTGAAACGGTCTGCATCGACGGAGGCCGCCAAAAACACCAAGGTAAAGCGACCCTTCTCATTTTCGGTCCGGCGAAGCTCAACCAGACCCAAGCCACCGCAAAAGAATTCCAAAGCGGCATCTAGATTGCCGACGCGGATCATGGTGTGCAGATATTCCATCTTGAGACCTTTCAAACAGTCACTTCTGTTGGGTAGCGCTCATCGCGCGCTTGTTCTAGCGCGGCTTTGAGGGCGGCGGCAAATGCGACGCGTTCTGGCGGTGAGAGACAGGTTGCTAAGGGCAGACTAGCCCCGCCGGCAGATAGGGTCACTTGGGTCTCATACTCGTTGAGTTCGTCTACAATAACGCGGGCAAAACTAGGGCTGACGCGCCACCACCCTACTTTGCCGCGATGGCAGGTCTTAGAGATTGCTACTTGCGCGGCACTCACCTTCACGGTTTCGCATTCCCGAGCGCCCGCTTTGAAGTTCACCTTAAACGCCAGATAGACCAAGATGATATCCAAGCCAAAAAACCCAATAACGGGCCAAGCGCCAATCGCGAGAAAAGCGAGCCCTGAGAAGAAACTCATGGCCGCTAAGGACAGCATTACAATTCGAAAACCATTTACCGAGAGGGATCGGTTGGGGCGCAGCACGGCGTCCATATAAATGGCGTCGCGCTGATCAAATTCTGGGGCATCTGAAAGGGCGGTGATCGACGTGCTCATTGTCCTTAAGCTAGCGCAAACTTTCTCAAAGCACAGTTGAAGAATGTAGTAAGTCCATGACTTCTTCGAGGGGCTAGCGACTGCGTCCACAATTGGCTATGGCGGGCACATGGCCACGAAAGCAAAAGTCACAAAATCAAAACTGAAAGTTGCCGAGATTGCAGCCCTCTATGCGCAATTGGCGGTAGAGCGCCCCGATCCTCGCACCGAGTTGGACTATAC
>JBEIEG010000208.1:0-4874 GCA_040383035.1 Hyphomonadaceae bacterium
CAAATGCAAGCGCGCCCCGGTTTGTGCCTTTTTGCCTGCATTGCGCAGCGCTAGCACGCGGCTGCCAACCCGCACAGACAGATATGCGATCAAGAGACCGCTGATGATTAAAAGCGCTAAAATCCAAGAGCTTGCAGGGCCTACAATATCGCCGCCTGAAACCGCGAACAACAGACCGATAAAGGTCAGAATGATTGCCGCGACATAGGCCCCCATATCCGTGACGGAGATATGGGCAGCATCGGATAAAGCCGGGCTGCGGGCGCTAACGGGGCTGGATTGAGAGACCGACTGCTGTGAACTCATGTGCCCTGAAAAGCACAATTGTGTCTAAAACGCAACAGTCTAGCCTGTGTTAGGCTTTGCCTCGCCCCACATCAATGTCCAACAAGGCCAAGCGCTTGCGCAATGTGTTGCGGTTTAGACCCAATATATCCGCTGCTTTGATCTGGTTACCACGTGTTTCACGCAGCGTTAGCTCAAACAAAGGTCTTTCAACGGCAGCAATCACACTTTCGTGCAAGTCAGTCATAGACTTACCGGTCGCAGAGGCTTGCGCGATCAATTTTGAAATCGCTGTTCGCGCAACGGTTTCCAGGTCATCATCTTGACCTATATGCCCGGTCACAATCGGCTGGCTCCGCTCTCTAAACAGCTCACGCCGGATGGTATCGGCACCGATTACAGGGTCTGGGCTTAGGGCTGCGATACGCCGCATGACATTTTCAAGCTCGCGCACATTGCCGGGCCATGACCACGTCTCGAGTTCTTCCGCACCCGATTTATCGAGCACCTTTTCCCCCAACCCGTCCTTCGTTGCGCGTGCCAAGAATGCGCGTGCCAAGTCTGGCACATCGCTCATGCGTTCGCGTAAGGGCGGCACGGTAATGGTGACCACGTTCAGGCGGTAATAGAGGTCTTCCCGGAAGCTGCCATTCATGACGAGGCCTTTGAGGTCTCGGTCACTTGCTGCCACCAGTCTTACATCGCCCATAGCAGACTTTGGGCCACTGGTGTCGGCCAGAATGCGCGCAAGTCTCGCTTGAGTGGGCATAGGCGTATCGGCAAGGCCATCTAAGAATAAGGTCCCGCCAGCGGCTTCGGCAAACAAACCGACGCCATTATGACCTTCGATTGCTTGGTCGAGGCTGCGCGGGTCTAAGGCCGCCAAGCTTAAGGTAACAAAGGGCCCAGACTTGCGCCGACCATATTCATGCAGGACACGGGCGACCAGCTTTTTGCCAACGCCAGACTCACCCTCAATCAATACCGTCAGATCAAAGCCTGCCGCGCGCGACAGCGTCCGATAAACTTCTTGCATCGGCAAAGACCGACCAATCAAGGGCAGACGCTCTTCCTTTTCCGCTTTGCGTTGCTGATTAGAGGCGTTGAAATCCTTCTTGCCCTCTAATGCCCGACGCACCAATCCAATCATCACATCGAGGTCAAACGGCTTAGGTAGATATTCATAGGCCCCATGTTCAGCAGCAGAGACGGCGGTCAAAAGCGTATTTTGCGCACTCATGACGATGATGGGCAGCTTAGGGCGCTCCATCCGCATACGGGGCAAGTAATCGAATAAATTGCCATCGGGCATCATGACGTCGGTCAGGACCAAATCGCCCTCACCTTCCTTGATCCACTTCCACAAGGTTGCGGCGTTGCCCGTCGCGCGGACCTGATAGCCTTCGCGCGCCAAAGCCTGCGACAACACCAAGCGGATGGACGCATCATCATCAGCAATCAAAACATTACGCCCAGCAACACTCATGTTTAGGTCCTAATTCTTTCGACTGGTTTGTGGACCAGTTCGTTGGTGGGAGAGTGGCAAACGAACACGGAAGACTGTCCGTCCGGGCTCAGACTCAAAATCGACGACTCCGCCATGTGCGTTCACAATCTTTTGCACCAGGGGTAGACCCAAGCCGCCACTGGCTGGCTTGGTAGAGACGAAGGGCTCAAACAAACAATCTTTCACATCCTCGGCAACGCCCCGACCATTGTCATAAAAGGCGATTTCCAAAGGCAAGTCGCGGGCTTCACCCGAAGGCGTGCGCATGCGCACACCATGACGATAAGCCGTCGCCAAAATGATTTCCGCGCCCTCTGGCCGACTTTGCGCTGCCTCGGCGGCATTTTTGGCGAGGTTTAAGAATACTTGAATCAGCTGGTCTTCATCGCCTAGTGCATCGGGCAAAGACGGATCAAAGCGACGCTTGACGCTGATATCGCGGGCAAACCCGTTTTCAGCCAAAGTGGCAACGCGTTCGAGGGAGGCGTGCACATTGACAGGTGCGAACTCAATCGGGGGGTCGGCACCAAAGCTCTCCATCCGATCAATCAAGCGCCGCACCCGGTCGGTCTCCTCCACGATCAGATTGACCAGCTCAAGCTCGGCGGGGTTTGCGTCACGCACGAGAAGTTGGGCTGCGCCGCGTATCCCCGCGAGAGGGTTTTTCACCTCATGCGCCAAGGTTCTGCCTAAGGCTGCCATAGAGCGGGCACCTGCCATATCTTGCATGCGCTCAGAAAGATCACGGCCGCGTCCTTTCGGGCGAACCACTAAAGCGATAAAGCCGCCGTCTTCGCTGGGTGAAGCGGTGATGTCGCATGAAAAATCGCCGAAGCTCGGGCCGCGCAAGGTCATGTCGCGACCGCTAACGGGGGATCCAGTGGTGCGTGCCCGCTCGATCAGGTCGTGGATCGGGCTATCTTCACTGAACAGCCCAATGATGCCATTGGCTTTGATGCTGCGTACGGACTTTAGAAAAGTATCCTGCGCGGCCCCATTGGCCAAGATGATCTGTCCGCCGCCTTCAACGCCTAAAGCTGGCAGGGGCAAAGCTTCCAGAAATGCAGCCGCAATGTGCCCCTCTCGGTCGGTCGGCAGACCGGGGACATAATCAACCGATAGGGAGGAGTTTTTCAGGCGATCCAAAACAGGCATTTCCAGTTGGTTAGACCACGATGCTTACATAAATGGCAGACTACGTCAAAACAGCAGCTCACATAACGCTGATTGCAATATATTTAATCACAATCCGCCTAATTTTTGCTCTTTTCAAGTCGAGCGACAGAGGTCATCCGCGCTGTGGTCAAATCTGAGAGTGTCGCCCAGTTCTCGCCATTGCGGGTAAAGCCGCTGGAGTGTCGGCCTCAAACTGGCTAAGGTTGCCACATGGTCCCTTCCCACTCTTCCCCCCCTGTGGCGGTCGCGATCCTTGTCGCTGGCGGAACAGGTTCGCGTGCAAAACAGACTATCTCAGCCACAGGTCCCTGCGCTCAGGACGATCTGCCCAAGCAATTTCAATCCTTGGGCGGGAAACCAATTTTGCGCTGGAGCTTGAAAGCCTTCAGCCGCGATCCCCGGTTTGGCGCGATTGTCGTCGTCTGTGCGCCAGAGATGCGCGACAGGGTTTTGGCGTGCGCGGGTTCCATCTCTATTTTGCTCGCGGAGGCAGGCGAGACACGGACACATTCAGTTGCCAATGGGCTGCGTGCCGCACAGGGCATCGGCGCACGCTTTAGCTTCATTCATGACGCAGCGCGGCCAGGCTTAAGCCAAGCCGTCCTAGACAATCTGTTCGCCGCTTTAGAAGCCGGGGCCGATGGTGCAGCACCGGGTCTGGCCATTGCCGATGCCTTGTGGCTCGCCCCCAATGGCCAAGTTGAACAAGCCCAAGCCCGCGATGGGCTTGTGCGTATCCAGACCCCGCAGGCCTTTAAGGCCAGCCTGATCCAGAAGGCCTATGAGACACTAGTCCCCGATCAAATGCTGTTGGACGATGTGGCGGTTGCCAAAGCTCATGGCGCCACGATTGAGGTGGTTGCGGGCAGCCCGATGCTTGAAAAGATTACTTGGCCAGAGGATTTTGACCGCATGACGCGCCTGCTCACCCCGCAGCTTCTCCCCCGTATTGGGACTGGCTTTGATGCGCACCGGTTTGCGGAAGGCAGTTTTGTTACGTTGTGCGGTATCGAAGTGCCGCACACGCATGGATTGGCAGGGCATTCAGATGCCGACGTGGCGTGGCATTGTTTGGCTGATGCGATCTATGGCGCATTGTCAGCTGGCGATATTGGCAAGCACTTCCCGCCAACGGACCCGCAATGGCGCGGTGCAGCGTCGAGCATTTTCCTAGCTCATGCGGGAAACATGGTTAGGGCTGCAGGTGGCACAATCAATCATGTCGATCTGACCATCATTTGTGAGCGCCCCAAGATCGGGCCACATCGCGATGCCATGGTTCATAAGACCGCCGCGCTTTTAGGCCTGCGCGGAAACCAAGTCTCGGTCAAAGCCACGACGACCGAAGGCATGGGCTTTACTGGTCGCGCGGAAGGCATCGCCGCGCAAGCTACTGCTACCATCCTACTGCCCGCCGATTTTGGCACTGCTCAAACTTAGGATCGCACCCATGTCGATTTTTCCCCAAGACCTCGTCATGGCAGCCCGCCTGCTGATCGGGGATGCAGAAGCGCGCGGCATTAAGATTACGACAGCTGAAAGCTGTACGGGCGGTCTGGTTGCCGCCCTTCTGACCGAGATCGCAGGCTCTTCCGCCGTGTTTGAGCGCGGCTTCGTAGTATATTCCAATCGTGCCAAGGAAGAGATGTTGCATGTACCGGGCGACCTATTGGCAGACTTTGGCGCGGTGTCTGAACCCGTTGCCCGCGCCTTAGCCGAAGGCGCACTGCATGAAAGCCGGGCAAACCTCAGCGTCGCCATCACCGGCATCGCCGGCCCCGGCGGCGGCACCGGCATGAAACCCGTTGGCCTCGTCCACTTCGCCAGCGCACGTGAAAACCGCTCAATCCGGCATGAGGAGCATCTGTTTGGTGACATCGGTCGCGAAAAGGTGCGGCTTGAGGCC
>JBEIEG010000209.1:0-4869 GCA_040383035.1 Hyphomonadaceae bacterium
AGTCGTTACGCGCAGGATTTGTCCACCTCGTCCGCCGACGGTGTTTGCAGCCCAGCCAACGGCACCAGGAAATGCCTTTTCTACTGCAGCGCCGGCTAAAGTCTGCGCCATGCTTGGGCTGGAAAGAAGCCCCACAACTGCCGCTGAAGTCGCACCAAGTAGCTGTCTGCGGTTCATGCCGCGTCTCCCCTGCTTCGCGATCCAAACAGAACATGGATCGTCAATTTTGTGTTGTTCATGCATATTGACACCGGTTTCCAAAATGCGCAATCATGAAAATCAAAGGACGAAAGCGCACATGTTTCAGACCAGTGACTCCGTGAAAGAGACCTATAGCGCCACGCAAGCCAGCGCCATTGCTGGCGAGTTTCGTGCGGCGCGAATTAGTCGGACTGCCCTAACAGACTTTCCGGGGCCATTGCCGCGCGTCTTGGAAGAGTCCTACTGTATTCAGGACACAGCAATCGCCCATTGGCCAGACAAAATAGTTGGCTGGAAAGTAGGACGCATCCTGGGCGATCTGGTCGCGCTACACGGAACTGACCGCCTGATCGGACCAATCTTTGCCGAGTCGCTGCAACGAGCATCGGGGGACGAAGAAGAGAGCTTTGCTGCCATTCCCAGCGGCTTTTGTGCGGTCGAAGGCGAATATGTGTTTGAGCTGGCGTTCGACGCAGAACCAGGCAAAACCGATTATAATGCCGTGTCAGCCCTCGCTCTGGTCGGCGAACTTTGGACGGGTATTGAAATTGCTGGAAGCCCGCTTGCCACGATCAATGACCTTGGCCCGACGGTGGTGGTCTCTGACTTCGGCAATAATTGGGGTTTGATCCTCGGGAAGCCCGTTCAGAACTGGCGCGCACGGCTGGAAGCGCTGACATGTGCTGTGACGATCAATGGCGATGTGGTTGGTACGGGAATTGTCACCGCATTTCCGGGCGGCATCACGCAGTCCCTCGTCTTCGCTTTAAACTGTGCGGCATCTCGGGGACTACCGCTGAAGCGCAGCATGTTGATCTCAACAGGTGCCGTCTCCGGCGTTCATGACGCCAAGCCTGGTGATCATGCAATTGCTGATTTTGGGCAAGATGGAAAAATTGCCTGCCACCGTTTGGTGGTAACTCCAAGTTCAGGACAAGGATGATGGTTACACGTCGCACGATCTTGGCCACAGCGGGCCTCGCTTTACCGCTGGTCTCTGCCTGTCAGCCCCATAGCGCAGGCGGGGTTTTGACCGCTTGTGATGTGCATCGCGACGGCTATCCGACCGTTACCGCTGTGAAGTGGCTTGGGGAAGCATTGTCGAAAGAAACCGGTGGTCGATTGTCCATTCGTAGCTATCCCTCCGGTCAATTGGGCGGAGAAGATGATACGATCTCGTTGGCCCAATCCGGCGTGATCGACATTTGTCGTGCCAATGCAGCGGCGCTCAACAATGCTTTTCCACTCACTCAAGTCGTTTCGATGCCATTTGTCATTCAAAACGACGACCATTTGCACCGCGTCCTCGATGGTCCAATTGGCCAAGAGATTTTGGATGGTTTTGCCGCGCGCGGCCTTATTGGTCTGGCCTCCTATGACGCTGGTGGTCGCTGTTTCTACAACACCCAACGCCCAATTGAGACGCCGAAGGATCTGCACGGTCTCAAAATCCGCGTGCCACAATCAGATGTATTCATCGATGCCGTCGGTGCAATGGGGGCAAATCCTACACCTCTGGGCTTCAGCGCCGTTTATTCCTCGCTGCAGAGCCGCTTGATCGATGGGGCAGAGAATAATTGGCCAACTTTTGAGACAGCCCGTCACCTCGAAGTGGCGCATTATTGGTCACAGACCCAACATTCCTACTCGCCCGAGTTCTTGATGATGTCGGCCAAAAGCTTTGGTCAGCTCAGCAAAAAGGACCAGGACTTGGTGCGCGAACTCGCCAAGGCCTCGGTGCCCATCATGCGGGAGGCTTGGGTCAAAACCGAGTCTGAGTCTCGCTCCAAAGCGCTCGCGGCTGGCACCAAAGTGGTTGACGTCAACAAGGCCGCCTTTAAAGCCGTCTGCGACCCCGTCAATGCAAAACGCCTGAACAACCCAGATGTCGCCCGCCTGTATGCGGCGATTAAAGCGATGGTTTGATATGGAAAACGAACAGAACACGGCACCTTTGGGTGAAGAAAGCCTACTGGACCGGCTGGCGAATGCCTGCAAAATAGTGGCGCTGACGGGCCTCGTGATCATCACCTTGGTTCAGGCTTGGCAAGTTTTTGCCCGCTATGTTTTGAATAACTCACCGGGATGGACAGAGCCAGTATCGGTCTTCTTCATGGGCATGACCGTGATGATGGCTGCTGCGGTTGGGGTCCGTGAAGGCACGCACTTTTCCTTCTCCAATATCCTAGATGCCATGCCTGCAGGGATCCAAGCCGTCGTCCACAGGTTGCTTCTCGGCCTCACTTTAGGCGTCGCACTTTTATTGGCCTATTGGGGCATGACTCTCGCTTTAGATAATTGGGATGTCAGCATGGCCGGTGCACCTATCCCCGCCGGCATTCGCTATGTGCCCTTTGCTATTGGTGCAACCATCATGGCGCTGTTTGCCGCCGAGCGCCTCGTCGCGCGTCAGAAAAACTAAGGACGAAACCGATGGCTCTTGCGGCACTTTTCCTCGTCTTCGCCCTTCTTCTGGTTCTCGGCGCGCCCGTGGCGATTGCCTTGATCATTTCCACCATCAGCGCAGCCCTTGTGGTGGGCATCCCTCCGATTGTGGTTGGCCAACAGGCAGCAGCGGATATCTCCAATGTCGGCCTTCTCGCTATCCCGCTATTTGTATTCGCCGGCGAATTGATGCTGAAGGGTGGCATTTCTGAGCGGATTATTGCCTTGGCCAGCACCCTTGTGGGCCGGTTCCGCGGTGGCCTCGCCCAAGTCAGTGTGGTTGCCTCCACCTTGTTTGGTGGCGTGTCGGGTTCTGCCATTGCCGACATCTCCGCCGTTGGCGGTACCATGATCCCACAAATGGCCCAACGCGGCTATGACAAGGATTATGCAGTCAATGTGACGATTTCAGCCGCCTTGGTTGCCCTGCTGGTACCGCCGTCGCACAATATGATCTTGTTTTCAGCTGCTGCAGGCGGCGGCATCTCGATCACGGCACTCTTCTCCGCGGGCATAATTCCGGCCCTTATGCTGGCATTGTCCGTGATGGCAACAGCCTACATCTTGGCTGTAAAGCGCGGCTATCAGGCCGAAGGCAAAGTCGGGGCTCGCGCACTTTTAACGACTTTTGTCACGGCTTTGCCCGCTTTGGTGCTGGTGCTGATCATCTTTGTTGGGATTAAAGCCGGGATTTTTACTGCGATTGAGAGCGCTTCAGTAGCGGTGGTCTATGCTGTTTTGATCACGATCTTGGTCTATCGCAGCCTTAGTTGGAAAGCGTTTGTGGACGCAGCTAAGGGTGCGGCCAAAACGACAGGCTCTGTCCTGTTCGTTATCGGCGCGGCTGGTGCCTTTGGCTGGATGATGGCCTATCTGCAAGTGCCTAGCCATGCGGTAGAGGCCATGCAGGCGATTGCCCATGATAAGCTGACGGTTCTGGCCTTGATGGTTCTGTGCCTCTTGGTGCTGGGGACCTTTATGGATCTGGCTCCGCTGATCATCATAGCAACACCGATCTTTCTGCCTGTGGCCAAGGCCTATCATATTGACCCCGTGCACTTCGGTGTCGTGCTGATCTTGTCGGCTGGCATTGGTCTGGTGACCCCACCTGTTGGCTCGGTGCTGTTCTTAGGTGCATCGATAGGAAAGATCAGCGTAATGGAAGCCGTGCGCGGCATGTGGCCCTTCTATCTGGCCGCACTCTTCGTTCTGGCTCTCGTGATGATCTTCCCACAGCTGTCGCTGTGGCTGCCAGGCTTGGTGGCCTAGTCAGAGAACCAGCGAATTCAACCAGACCTCAAGATGGCTAATGCCATCTTGATCTGGGTCGAGAGCTGCGTCGCCAGCGTCATTGGGATTGAGCTTGTGCTGGATTTCCCAAGCATCGGGTAAGCCATCGCCATCTTGGTCCGGGCGAGAGCTACCTTTTGCAAGTTCCGGCCAACCGCCAGCTTCGGCTTGCGAATTGATGATCTGGCCAGTCCGCGCGCGCACGCTTGCAATGACGCGGCTATCTACCGTGTCACGCACAAGCGAAGCACCCGCCTTGGCCAAAACCCTTTCTTCCGCCTTTAAAGCAGGCTCAGCCTCGAGGTCACCGTGGTCAAACGCTATGGCCGAAAAATATCCATCAACCGGACGCTTTAGGCGTACAATAGACTGCGTCTCTGCGCCGAGGCCATTCATGAAGTTACCGGAAAAATGCGCCTGCGCGCCGGGTGCGGATTCTACAAAAGCCAAGGCCGATTTAGAGTTCGTGCCTTGGCGATAGGAATTGGCACGGAAGCTGTAGCGGCTGATCGCGGTATCATCGACGTTGTAGCCAGAGCCATCTTCGCCCCAATTATAAAAGACGTTGTTGGTGAAATCGAAGATCGGGCCCTGCGGGTCAAGCTTGGCATCGGCGAAATTACCGGGTCGGGGCAGACGCGCCCGGTGATGCGCCCATAAATTATGGTGGAAGCTATAGCGGGAGCCTGCCGATCCGCGCACGAGCGAACCGTAACCATGCGCGCCCTTGGAATGGACTGATTGGTCCAAAGACTCCGACACAATCGACCATTGCACCGTCACAAGGTCTAATTGCCGCTCGCCCTGCGTCATCTGCTGCGAGACAGACAAGGTCTCATCGGTCGACCAAGAGGCCGAGCAATGGTCGATGATAATATTGCGCCCCGCCGTTAGAGAAATAGAGTCGGTTTCGGTCTTTGATATGTCGCCCGG
>JBEIEG010000210.1:0-4859 GCA_040383035.1 Hyphomonadaceae bacterium
GTACGGATTGAAGTGGGCTATGGCCTAGAAGGTGTCCTGACGGACTATTTTTCTAGCCAAATCATTCGCGAAACGATCGTGCCAGCCTTCAAAGCGGGTGACATGCCTGGTGGCATTGTTGCCGGTGCAGAGGCGATCGAGCAGATTTTGACAACCGATCCAGTCGAACTAGAAGCCCGGGCTGCGCGCGGCCAAAAGGCAGAGGCTAACGATACAAGCGGCGATCCAATGGGGGTGATTTTGGTGATCATCTTCTTGATTGTTTTCATCTGGCTCTTAATCCCTCAGCGACGTCAGACACGGTTCCGCCGCCATTCCCCTTGGGGTAGCGGCCCAATCATCCTGCATGATTGGGATAATGATGACGATGATCGGCGCGGTGGCGGTGGCTTCTGGGGCGGTGGCTCTGGCGGTGGCGGTTTTGGTGGCGGCGGCGGCGGTGGCTTCTCCGGCGGCGGTGGAAGCTTTGGTGGAGGCGGGGCGTCAGGCTCATGGTAAAACACGCGCACTTATACTTATCAGCCGAGGATAAGGCGGCAGTCGCGCAAGCGATTGAGACTGCCGAGACAAAAACTTCTGGCGAGATCTTTGTCGTGGTCTCTGGGCGCACGGCGGATTATCGGTGGATTATGCTGTTTTATGGAGCTTTGGTTGCCATACTGGTGCCCTTGGTCTTGATGGCTTTCGGCCTAAACCCCTTGGCGATTGGCAGTGCCATTACGCACTGGCAGGCGGGGGGATGGAATATCGGGCTTGGCGCGACCCCAGCCGATGAGTCTGCGACCGGCATGATCTTCCTGCTCGCGCTACAAGCAATCCTGTTTATGCTGGTTTCGGCGCTAGATCTTCGGCCAGGTTTTGCTGCCAAACTCACCCCTGCGTGGATAAAGCGACAACAGGTTCACCGTGCGGCGCGCGATCAGTTTCTGGGACATGGCCTCAATCAAACCACAGGCAAAACTGGGGTTCTCATTTTTGTCAGTTTGGCAGAGCATCAGGCCGAGATCATCGCCGACACAGGCATTTATACCAAAGTATCGCGTGATGTTTGGCGCGGGGTGATTGCCAAACTGGTCACCGCCGCACGCGATCAAGCTTTAGCTCGCGGGCTTATCGCTGCCATTGACGACAGTGCAACAATTCTGGCCGAACACTTTCCGCTTCAAGCGGGTGATGTTGACGAACTGCCCAACAAAGTCATCATCATTTGAGACGAAATTACCTAAGCTTTGTCTGCTAAAGCTTTGAGGTAAATCGAGTTTTTAGGGGCGGCGAACAGGCGTTGAACCATAGGCTCAAAAGCTTCTAACGGCATGGTCTCATAGGCCGGGTCAAAGGCGTTCTGGTCATGCCGGTGGCAGAAACGCGCCGTATGCTCAAAGTGGGGATGATTGCGATAGGCTTCGCGCATATCCCGGTCGAGCCCAAGATGATGGAAGAAGTAATAGCCTTGGAAGATGCCATGGTTGGCGACCATCCAATGATTGGCCTCGCTCACAAACGGTTTCAGAATGGCTGCGGCGATATCAGGGTGGTTATAGCTGCCCAAGGTGTCGCCAATATCGTGCAGAAGCGCACACACGACATATTCCTCGTCCATCCCGTCACGGTGGGCCAAGGTGGCCGATTGTAGCGAATGGGTCAGCCGATCAATCGGGAAGCCACCATAATCACCATCCAGCAGGCGGAGATGCGCCAAAACCCGGTCCGCCAAGCCTTTGTTGAAGGCTTTTGAATGACCTGCAATGATGGCCCAATCTTCTTGGGTGCCTTCCATCATGGACTTGAACTGCGCTTGGTCTGAATGAAGATCAGAATGATGGCCGTCTGCCATGTTGGGGTCTCCCTTTATGTTTCGGGTAGGTTCACCTTCTTTTGGGATTTAGGCAAGGGGGATTAGCCTGCCCGTCTTGCGAGCCAAACACCTACCAGCACCAAAGCCCCGCCCATCATCTGAACCGGGGTAAGGCTTTCGTGTAGCCACGCCCAGCCTAGGAAGCCAACCAATACAGGTTGCAGCAGGATCAAGACCGAAGCGATATGGGTTGGCACCATGCCAAAACCGACAGCCAAAAGGCCTTGCCCAGCCACTTGCGCGAGCACTCCCAAGACCAGAAGTGGCCACCATTGCTCAATAAAGGACTGGCCCGTCGCGGGCGGCAATAATGGCTCACCGGACACGATAGTCACCACCAAGCAGAACAGCATGGCAAAGCCCGATGAGAAGAACATGATTGTACCAGCACCCCATTGGCTGCGCATCCGGGCGATGGTGATTAAGTAGAGTCCGTACCAGATTGAAGTTAGGGCGGATAGTCCATCGCCGGCCAATCGTTCTGGATTGGTCGCAGGCGCACCGCCAGACAACAAGAGCGAGCCGACTAGCGCGATCACAACGGCAATCCAATAAGCCTTGGTCGGCAACGCCCGGGTCGTCAACCAAGTCACGGCAACCACCACGATGGGAGTTAGGTTCGACAAGAATGTGGCATTGGCCGCACTGGTCCTAACAATGCCGGCATGCCAAGTGGCTAGGTCGCCCGCAAACAAAAGACCTGCAAGTGCAAGAAGGCCGATTGGCAAAGCCGTGCGCTTGCCGTCATTTTCCTGTGGTTTGGCCTCCAAATAGGCCCAAAGCGCCAACAACGGTAGCGCGAAGGTGAGGCGCCAAAACGCGCTGGCCTGTGGACCTAAGGGTGATAACTTCACCATGATAGGGGCAAGCGCAATGCAAGAAGCCCCTGCCGCCAGCGCTACAGTCCCCAAGAATAGTTTTTGTGCATCGGTTTGGGCCACGCGTGGGTTCCTAAAGACCAAGGCTGGTTCGAATCTCAGCTGGGCTTGTGCCGCGTTCACGCAGGCTGCGCAATGTGACGGACTGATTACGCTTGGCAAAGCGCTTGCCATCGGCGTCGAGGATCAAGCGATGGTGGCGATAAATGGGCGTTGGCAGGCCGAGAAGTTTTTGCAGGACGACGTGGATATGAGCTGCATCGGCCAAATCTTCCCCTCGAATAACATGTGTAATACCTTGGCTGACATCATCCAGCACGCTGGCGAGATGATAGCTCGACGGAAACTCTTTCCGCGCCAGCACGACATCGCCCAATTGCGCGGGATTAGCTTTGACCCAACAACCATTGGCTTCAAAGCCCAGTTTGTCCCAATTCTTGCCGAGCAAGTCCTGACTGCGTTGTAGGGATAGTCGCCACGCAAACTGCTTTCCAGAAGCCAATAAGGCAGCCTCGTCTTGCGGCGGCAATGGGGCAACAGGTTCCGGCCCCGAAAAACTATGCGGGGCTGAGGCAATGCCGTCCATAAGCTCTTTGCGCGTTTTGAAGCAGCGATAGAGGACACCCAGATCCTTCAGTCGTTCAAGCGCGGCCTCATAATCGGCCATGTGATCGCTTTGTCGACGAACGGGTACCTCCCACGCGAGGCCGAGCCAGGCTAGGTCCTCATAAATGGCTTCCTCAAACTCGGGCCGACATCGCGTCAGATCGGTATCCTCGATCCGCAGAAGGAACCTGCCTTGTGCCGCTTGAGCGGCGTCAAAGGCTGTCCAAGCTGAGAAGGCATGACCCAAGTGGAGATAGCCAGTGGGTGAGGGGGCAAAACGGGTGGCAAACATGCCTGCTCTATGCCGTGGGGCGACTGTCTTTGGCAATTGGCTTTTGCTAACATAGGCCATGGCAGAAAGAATCCTTACCGGCCCGCGTCGCGCCCCAGCATCAGGTCAAAGCCCAAAGGGCCTTGTCGTAACCTTGCATGGCTATGGTTCAAATGGGGAGGATCTGATTTCGCTTGCGCCTTATTGGGATCGACTTTTGCCAGATGTGCAATTCAGCTCGCCGAACGCCCCCGCACACGTGCCGGGCTTTGGTGAGATGTATCAGTGGTTTGCGATTGAGAGTATGGATCCAATCCATCTAGCTAAGGGCGCGAGAGAAGCAGCCCCGGTGCTGGAGGCTTTTCTCGAAGCAGAGATGGCACGCTTTGGCGTCACCAAAGCGCAGACAGCCTTGGTAGGATTCAGCCAAGGGACAATGATGGCACTGCAAGTGGGCCTCGCTTCACAAGAGCCCTATGCAGGTATCTTGGGCTTTTCAGGTGCTTTGGTTGGCAATCCTGAGGTTGCGTCCAAGCCCCCCGTTTTGTTGGTGCATGGCGATCAAGATGACGTGGTGCCGCTGGCGGCCAGTCAAATGGCGCAACAATTCTTGAGCGCGGCTGGCCTCGATGCGCGCCTCCACGTCTCGCCACGCGCGGCGCACACAATTGCCATGGACGGTCTACAGCTTGGCGGCGCGTTTCTGGCCCGGGTACTTAACCGGGCTTAGCCGCAGCTCGGTTGAGGGCTTTGGCGAGAAACACAAACAATAGCCCCATGATGAAAAAACCAAGCCCAAGGCCCAGCACATTGAGTCCAATTTGCGCGAGGCCGTACTTGTCGACATTGAGGAAGAAGTAAGGATACCAATTCTCAAACCGGCCACGTAACAAAGCGGCACTGGTATAAAGAAGTGGCCAAGCCAGCCAGATAGCTGCATGGCCAAACTTCACCTCATCCTTGTCGGCAAAGCTTAGCCACCAAACCAGCATCAAGGCAGGGACGACATAATGAACGCCCAAATCCCCAATCAAAGTAAGGCCTGAAAGATTGCGGCCACCACTCAACAGAAGGTGATAAATCAGGCCCATCGTGATGATATAAAAGGTCAAGGCTGCCAAGGCATGGTTTGGGAAAACCTTGGGTCCCTTAGATGACGTTGCAATCATTCCCATGCTGATCGCGATCAAGCTGTTGGTCAGGATGGTGAAATAGCCTGTCAGTCGCCATAGGCTGTCAGCCAAACCCA
>JBEIEG010000211.1:0-4823 GCA_040383035.1 Hyphomonadaceae bacterium
TGACTCCGCTGGAGGTTTTATGCTCGATATCGTCGTCCCCGTCATGGGAGAATCCGTTGCCGAAGGCTCGATTGGTTCTTGGTCGAAAAAGGCCGGTGATGCGGTCAAGAAAGATGAGATTCTAGTCGAGATTGAAACCGACAAGGTTGCTCTGGAAGTGGTGGCACCTGCCGATGGCGTGCTGGCTGAAATCTTGGCGACCGACGGCGCAACCGTAACCCCCGGCATGGTGATTGGTCGCGTGGAAGCCGGCGCAGCAGCAAGTGCTGCAGCTAAGCCTGCGGTCGTCCCCATGCCAACGCCTGCCGCCCCAGCCCCAGTTGCTGCGCCAGCCCCCTCAGCCGCTCATGACCCAATGCCATCGGCAGCACGTGCATTGGAAACCGCCGGCGTTGCAGCCAGCTCGGTAACGGGCAGCGGCAAGGATGGTCGGATCACCAAGGGTGACGCTTTGGCCGCTGTGGCGGCTTTGGCTGCCGCGCCTGCACCGGTAGTCGCAGCCCCGTCGGCACCGCGCGCTTTAGGTGCCCGCGAAGAGCGCGTGAAGATGACGCGTCTGCGTCAAACCATCGCCCGTCGCTTGAAGGATGCGCAAAATACCGCAGCCATGCTGACGACCTTCAACGAAGTCGACATGACCAATGTCATGGCCGTGCGCAACAAATACAAAGATATCTTTGAAAAGAAGCACGGTGCCAAATTGGGCTTTATGAGCTTCTTTGTTAAAGCCTGCCTCGTGGCCCTGAAAGATGTGCCTGCGGTGAATGCCGAGATTGATGGCACCGACATCATCTACAAAAACTTCTATGACATTGGCGTAGCCGTTGGCACGGAGAAGGGCTTGGTTGTGCCTGTCCTGCGTGATGCGGAAGACCTCGGTCTTGCTGGCATTGAAAAAGGCATTGCTGATCTTGGCAAGAAGGCACGCGATGGGGCTTTGAGCATTGATGATATGCAGGGCGGCACCTTCACCATCTCCAACGGTGGGGTTTATGGTTCACTCATGTCGACGCCGATCCTGAATGCCCCACAATCTGGCATTTTGGGCATGCACAAGATCCAAGATCGTCCGATGGTTGTTGGCGGTCAAATCGTGGTTCGCCCGATGATGTATCTCGCTTTGTCCTATGACCACCGGATCGTCGACGGCAAAGAGGCTGTGACCTTCCTGGTGCGCGTGAAAGAGTGCTTGGAAGATCCTGAGCGCATGTTGCTGGACATCTAACAAGGCGGCGCTAGTCGTGGCCGTGGCCTTAGGGCTGGGATGGATTGAATGCTAACCCTCGCGGGGATCATCGTATTTCTCTATGCTGTCTCAAGCATTTTGGGGCTGTGGCTCTCGTCGCAGGTCACCAAGGTGCTGGAGGGCGAGGGGGAGGTCCCCGAGGCGCTCGCAGAGACACCGCAGCATCACCTCGACCTCATGGCTAATTATAGCATGGGCTGGCGGGCCGCAGCATGGCGCATTTCGATTGCAGCTTTGGTTACAAGCTTGGTTGCACTCGCCTTTTCCAGCTCCCTGGCCTTTTGGGCCTTGGGCGTCTCGCTGGCGATTGATTGTGTCCTGTTCATGACCTGCCGCGATATCCGCCTCATTTTATACAAGACCACCTCTATGGAGCGTTTGGTCGATGCCGCCCAATGTGTGGCATTGTTGGCAAGCTTTACCCTCTTCTTCTGGCTGACGCTGACAGGTGCCTTGGCTTGAAGAGATTTGAACCAGGCCAATTACAGAATTTGGTCCATCCCTATGTAGCGATTGCGACCTATCGGGCGTAAGAGCGGTCGTTGAAACCATCCAATCAGGAGCTTCTACCATGGCAGAGCAGTTTGACGTCGTCATCATCGGCGGGGGACCAGGGGGCTATAATTGCGCCATTCGGGCAGCCCAATTGGGACTGAAGACCGCCATCATTGAAAAGCGCGGGCGCTTGGGCGGGACCTGTTTGAATGTCGGATGCATTCCCTCCAAAGCCCTCCTACACGCGTCAGAAGCCTATGAAGCCGCTCAACACCACTTTGCTGATATGGGCATTGAGGTCACAGGCGTCTCGCTCAACCTCGCCAAAATGTTGGCGCAGAAAGATGACGCCGTCGACGGTTTGACCAAGGGCGTTGAGTTCTTGATGAAGAAGAACAAAATCACCTATTTGATTGGTACAGGCGCGATTGCCGGGCCCGGCACGGTGAATGTCACAACAGCCGATGGTGTGGTTTCTGCCCTAGCTACCAAGAATATCGTCATTGCTACGGGATCAGACATTTTGTCTCTGCCCGGCGTGACCATTGATGAAGAGCGGATTGTCTCGTCCACGGGTGCTTTGAAGCTGGCCGCCGTACCGAAGAAGATGATCGTGATCGGCGGTGGCTATATCGGCCTTGAGATGGGCTCTGTCTGGCGTCGCCTGGGTGCCGAAGTGACTGTGGTTGAATATCTCGACCGCATTACGCCGACGATGGACGGTGAAGTTTCCACTCAATTCATGCGCATCTTGAAAAAACAGGGCCTGATTTTTGAGCTTGGTACCAAGGTCACCCAAGTCGAAAACACCGGCACGGGTGTGAAGGTTACGGTAGAGCCCGCTAAGGGCGGCGACGGCAAGGTTCTGGAAGCCGATGTCGTGCTCGTCTCCATCGGTCGCAAGCCCTATACCGAGGGCTTAGGGCTGGAGACAGTGGGGGTCGCAACCGATGCGCGCGGCTTTATCCCATCTACCCATTGGGCCACGACCGCCCCCGGCGTTTATGTGATTGGCGATGTGACCTATGGCCCGATGTTGGCGCATAAGGCGGAAGAAGAAGGCGCTGCGGTGGCAGAGATCATGGCGGGCAAGTCTGGCCATGTGAATTTCGATGTTATCCCTGGCGTGGTTTACACCAATCCGGAAGTGGCCAGCGTCGGTAAAACCGAAGAAGAATTAAAAACCGCAGGGACGCCCTATAAAGTCGGCAAATTCCCCTTCATGGCCAATAGTCGCGCCCGCACCAATCACGAGACCGATGGCTTTGTGAAAATCCTTGAGCATGCCGAAACCCGTCGGATCCTTGGCGTGCACATGATTGGGGTTGGCGTTGGTGAGATGATTGGCGAAGCCTGCCTCGCCATGGAGTTTGGGGCATCTGCCGAAGATATCGCCCGCACCTGCCATGCCCACCCTACGATGTCAGAAGCCATGCGCGAGGCCAGCAAGGCCGTTGATGGCTGGGTCATGCAAATGTAGTCCATTTGGATGGCCCCTAGGGCTTTATGCAAATTGAGTTATCTAGCGGGAAACGTGCCATGACGACCACGACGATCCAAACCCCTCTCACGCTTCCTTGCGGGGCTGTCCTGAAGAACCGGTTGGCCAAAGCGGCCATGACGGAAGGTTTGGCCGACAGTCGTGGCGTGCCGACCATGGGTCTGGTTCGCTTGTACAACGGCTGGGCGCAGGGCGGCTGCGGCCTTTTGATTACCGGCAATGTTGTCATCGATGCCGATCACTTAGAGCGGCCGGGTAATGTCGTATTGTCCGGCACCCCATCGCCGGAGGCCGAAATGGCGTTGCGGGCATGGGCGCAAGCTGGCACCAGCCACGACACGCAGATTTGGGCGCAGATCAGCCATGCCGGTCGACAAACCCAAAAACTGGTCAATCCCAATCCTAAGGCGCCCTCAGCCGTGAAACTGGGCCTGCCTGGTGGCCAATTTGGCGAGCCCCAAGCCATGACCGCTGACGAAGTGGCAGCCGTCATCCAAGCCTATGTGCAAGCGGCGCTGACCTGCCAAGTCGTCGGCTTCACCGGCGTGCAAATTCACGCCGCCCACGGCTATCTTTTGTCTTCCTTCCTCAATCCCTTGGCAAACCAGCGCCACGATCTCTATGGCGGCTCTCTCGAGAACCGGGCTCGGCCTTTATTGGAAGTGGTGCGCCAGACGCGCGCTGCAGTCGGGCCCCGCTTTGCCATTGGCGTGAAGCTCAATTCCTCGGATTTCCAAAAGGGCGGGCTGACGACAGAGGATTCGGTTCAGGTGGCCAAGTGGCTGCAAGAGCTGGGCGTGGATTTGCTAGAGGTCTCGGGCGGCAATTATGAGGCCCCTGAAATGATGGGGATGGAGGGGTTGGACCCGACAGCCCCAAGGCCTACGAAGAGCGCTTCGACTTTGGCGCGCGAAGCCTATTTCATCGACTTTGCCCGTGCCCTGCGCCGCGAAGTGACGATGCCCCTCATGTTGACCGGTGGCTTGCGCACCCTAGCCGGCATGCAAGCTGCTTTAGATGAAGGCGTGGATGTCATTGGCATCGCTCGACCGCTGACGATCGACCTTCAAGCCGCCAACGCTCTGCTAGATAGCACACAAGATCATCTGCCTGCTTGGGAGCAACAGCTGCAGGAGCGACCCGGCTTCTTTGGGCCAAAGTCTCCCATCAAGCTCATCCGCACCATCCAGGGCTTTGCCGGCATTTATTGGTATTACAGCCAATTCTACCGTCTTGGCCGCGGGCAGCCTGCCGAGCCAAACCTGTCACCGCTTAAGGCGATGGGCGAAGTAACAGGCTTGTCCAAGCGCTTGATCCAAGCCCGGCGAGGTGGGCCAACGGTGTCGCCGCTTTGAGTGCTGCGAACTATTGGTTTCACCGGTGTCCAGCGCCCCTAAACGCCCGTTACTTTTTTACGCTCGCCTGCTGTCGGGGTGCGGCGGGGGCCATGATGAACTCAATCTGCTCTGGATGGTCCACCCAAACGCTCGGGCCGTTGGAATTGCGCACATAGCCACGCACGCGGATGGTCCGACCCTGCAAAGCAAGTAGGTCTTGTGCGCCACCCCGCCAGCGCTGAAA
>JBEIEG010000212.1:0-4818 GCA_040383035.1 Hyphomonadaceae bacterium
GTGCCCATTTACGATTTCACCATTCACGGACGGCGCGAGGCCACACACCGGCTACCTGCCTGCGATGTGGTGATCCTCGAGGGCACACATACCCTATGCGACAGCGCCATTTATAATTTGTGCGATCTGAAAGTCTTTGTGGATACGCCCTCGGACATCCGGCTGCTGCGTCGTCTGTTGCGCGATATTCACGAGCGAGGGCGGACCCCTGAAACGGTTGCTGCCCAATATCTGTCGTCCGTTCGCCCCGCTTATGAACGCTGGACAGGGCCGAGCCGAATGAATGCAGACTTGATCGTCTCAGGCGGCACCGGAGTACAAGGCGCGCAATCTGAAACCGCCTTTGGTGCAGCAGCCCAGATCGCCGCAGCTATTCGCAAGGCGCTGGGCTTACCCCCTGTTTGACTGGCAGTTAGTCCCTTGCGGATCCAGCGGCTTCACCAAGCGCCAGACCTGAAAGTCTTCTAAGCGCGACTCCAAACGATAATGATCCGCCATCCAACGATCTACCACAGGGTCCTTACGCAGAAATCCCATGCCTTCGGTCTGGATTGGCTTTCGGCCTTCAAATTGTTCACTTTGAGAAATCAGAACATTGGGCGCGAAGCATTGAATGTCTTCTAAATACTCACGACGGACGCGGGCCAGTTGTTCCTCGGCTGCATCTGCGGTCTTTGGATCCTGCGCCCGAACCATGAGACCTGGCACCATCCACATTGAATAATGGCGTGCGCCAAAGCTGCGCCCTTCCCGCACCAAAACATAAAAGCTGTTCTGCGGAACTGTTGATAAAATCATCGTGCGGCTTGAGGTCGGCTCTGATTGGATCAGATGGCGCAGATTCTCTGAAACCGGTGTCGCGCCGGTTTTGATGACCGTCTGCAAGGGACTGAAGATCATCGAGACAAAGAAGCCTAAAAGCCCAAGTCGGACCAAAAAGCCGTCCAGCTTAGGCATCGGTTCATCCCGCCCAAGCCACAGCATCAGGATCATCACGCAAACACCCTTGAGCGCGATGTAATGATAAAAGAAGCCCTTCATCTGGCCGACAATGATCGCAAGGAAAAGGAGGATAAGTCCCAATAGACCCAAAATGATCGGCCGCTTATCCCTGAATCGAAGCGCAAGTAGCAAAGGAACCAAAAGAACTTGGGCTGGCCCAATGATCATCACGACCGCATACCAAGTCGGCTTCCCCATCCAAGCGTTGAACGCATCGTAAGAAACTGCCGCTATGGGAACGATCCGTGACAAAAACTCCGGTGCAAAACGGATAACGACTACTGCATAGCCCAGCGCAAAACCCGCCAGAACCAAGTTCTCAAGTCGCAGCGGCCGCCATTTCTTGCCAAGGCGAAGCGCTAGCGCGGCTTCGACCACAAGCGGAATAAGGACAAAATAATGCTTTAGCGCAAAGCCATAGGCGCTAAAGACGCCTATGCCGACAGCTAGGGGAAGCGAGACTGGTAGCTGCGCATCCCGACGAAGTGCCAATATCAACCATAATAGACTGGCCACCAAGGCCGATTGTTCGCGCTGGCCAACGTCGGCTGTAGCCACCCACAGAATGGCGACTAGAAACCCGAGTAAGGCAGTACCCCGTTCAGACTTAGAGAGCAGGCCGTCAGCGCCCTTTGCAAACATCCATAAGGCAAGCAAGGCACTTAGATGCGCCAGCGTCATGGCGGCTACATGGGCTCCGACACCAAGGACTTTGCCAATCCAAACGCTGGGAACAGCCGCCCAAAACCAGAGCGGTGGGTTGAGGTCGATGATGTCGCGGTAAAGCGTCTTCCCTTCAAGAACCTCGCCCGCGATGAAATAGCGCCAAGTAATGTCGGTTGTTGGCCCCAGTAGTAAACTAACAACCCAACTACTTAGCCAAGCCAAAGTCAGACATACGCCCAACACCTTTGGCTTGGCGAGGTAATATGGGATATTCTGTCGCGTCATAGGGTTCTCAGATACGCTCAAACGGATCAAGAAAACCCTATTCGTAGAGTATTCAGCTTAAGATTTCGCTGATCACAATGACTTCACGATCGCCTCGGTCATTTTCTTGGCATCTGCAAACAACATCATCGTGTTGTCGCGGAAGAAGAGTTCGTTCTCAACGCCCGCATAGCCAGAACCCATACCGCGCTTAATGAACAAAACAGTCTTCGCCTTTTCCACGTCCAAGATCGGCATCCCAAAGATCGGACTTTGAGGGTCGGTTTTGGCCGAAGGATTGGTCACATCGTTTGCGCCAATCACATAGGCTACGTCTGCTTGACCAAATTCTGAGTTGATATCCTCCAACTCAAACACCTCATCATACGGCACTTGGGCTTCTGCCAATAGCACGTTCATATGGCCCGGCATGCGGCCTGCGACCGGATGGATGGCATATTTAACTTCCACCCCTTCAGCCTTCAGTTTATCAGCCATTTCTTTCAAGGCGTGCTGGGCTTGCGCGACCGCCATGCCATAGCCTGGCACGATGATGACACGCTCTGCATTTTTCATGATGAAGGCCGCATCTTCAGCGCTACCCTGTTTAATGGGACGCGTCTCGACCTTGCCACCCGCGACAGCAGCCCCATCGGCTGCACCAAATCCGCCTAAGATCACCGAGATGAAGCTACGGTTCATGCCCTTACACATGATGTAGGACAGGATCGCACCAGACGAGCCAACCAAAGCACCGGTGATGATCAGCGCATTATTCTCCAGCGTGAAGCCCAAAGCCGCTGCAGCCCAACCAGAGTAGGAGTTGAGCATGGAGACCACGACCGGCATATCCGCGCCGCCGATAGGGATGATCAAGGTCACGCCCAATAGGAAGGACAGAGCAACCAGTGCCCAGAAGGCCCACAGTGCTGCGCCTTGGGTTGCGATCAATACCCCGATCAGTGCGATAATGCCGACAAGGATCAGAATGTTCAAAAGGTGGCGGGCTGGCAGAATGATGGGTGCGCCACTCATATTGCCGTTCAGTTTCGCAAACGCGATCAACGAGCCCGTAAAGGTGATCGAACCAATCGCAATGCCTAGACCCATTTCGATCAGAGAGGCGGTTTTGATACCGCCACCGTCAGCCGCAATATGGAAAGCCTCCGGGCTATACATAGCCGCGCCTGCGATCAAAACTGCGGCCAGACCGACGAGCGAGTGAAATGCCGCCACCAATTGGGGCATGCTGGTCATGGCGATCTTGCGGGCGAGCACCGCGCCCACACCGCCACCAATGGCGGTTGCCGCGAGGATCAGGCCAATGGTTGTGACGTCAAGCTTGACCGCCAAGAGGGTTGTGACGACCGAAATCGCCATGCCGACCATGCCATAAGTATTGCCTTGGCGGCTGGTTTCAGGGCTGGAAAGACCGCGCAGGGCCAGAATGAACAGGACACCTGAGACAAGATAAAGAAGGGCTGCAATCGATGGGGTCATCTTAGTGGCCGCCCTTTCCAGGAGCCGAACGCTCCTTCTTCTTGTACATTGCCAACATGCGTTGAGTCACGAGGAACCCGCCAAAGATGTTAACCGCAGCCAATGCCACAGCGAGCGCACCCATGCCACGCGACACCCAAGTCGCGCCATCGGCCCCGCCATCTGGCAGCGTCGCTGCAGCCGCGATCAAAGCGCCGACAACGACGACCGAGGAAATGGCGTTGGTAACCGCCATCAAAGGCGTGTGCAGGGCAGGAGTCACGCTCCACACCACATAATAACCAACAAAAATCGCCAACACGAAAATGGCGAGGCGGAAAACGGTGGGATCAACGGCTTCCATGTTCAATCCTCATGCTGCTGTCAGGGAGGGGTGCACGACCGCGCCATCGCGGGTGAGCAGCATGCCCTGAATGATATCGTCGTCAAAATGGGGGGCGAAGGCCTTCGTTTCCGCATCCGTCAAGAGCGGCAAAAGGTTGAGCAAATTCTTCGCATAAAGCGCGCTAGAATCCGCCGCCAAGCGACCGGGCAGATTGGCAAAGCCGGCAATGGTGACGCCATTTTCCGTAACCACCAATTCGTCTGCTTTCGACAACGGGCAATTGCCGCCTTGCTCCACCGCCAAATCGATGATCACGCTGCCGGGCTTCATGGCGGCAACCATTTCTGGCGTCACCAAAACGGGGGCCGGACGGCCGGGGATTAAGGCCGTGGTGATGACCACATCTTGTTTGGCAATATGTTCACCGACAAGGATTGCTTGTTTGGCCTGATATTCCGCGCTCATGGGCTTTGCATAGCCAGCCGCGGTTTCTGCCGCTTTGAATTCCTCATCCTCGACCGCGATAAACTTGGCGCCCAGCGAAGCGACTTGTTCTTTGGCCGCGGGTCGCACATCGGTTGAGGTCACGATAGCACCCAGGCGACGCGCAGTGGCAATCGCCTGAAGGCCTGCCACACCGGCACCCATCACGAAGCATTTCGCTGCAGCGACGGTTCCAGCCGCCGTCATCATCATCGGAAAGCCACGGCCGTAAAGCGCCGCACCCTCGATCACGGCGCGATAACCTGCCAAGTTCGCCTGCGACGACAAAGCATCCATCGCTTGGGCGCGGGTGATGCGAGGGGTGAATTCCATCGACAAAGCGACCACACCAGCTTTGGCGGCAGCTTCAATCAGCGCCTTGTCGCTATGCGGGCTCCAGAATGCCACCACGCCAGCGCCCTTTGGGACTAGCTTCAACTCAGCTGCACTCGGGCGACGCACCTTCAATACAAGGTCAGCGCCCTTCAGCGTCGCCTTGGCATCTGCCGCGATTTCAGCGCCTGCTTCTACAAACAGACGGTCTGGCGAGGATGCGTGATCACCGGCACCGCTTTCGA
>JBEIEG010000213.1:0-4778 GCA_040383035.1 Hyphomonadaceae bacterium
GAGGCTTCAATTTCATCAAGGCGTTTCAGGAAAGTCTCAGTCGCTTGGGGGTAATTCCAAGCCAAAAGCGGCAGAACCGCCGAAAAACGCGACCAATCCGTGCCGTCGTCCTGCCAGAAGACAGGCTCTATCGACACACCCGACGGCTCAAACGCCTCGCGCAGCAAAACGAGCTGATTGTGCGCATAATCAGGCTCGGCCCGATCAGGACGGCTGGGGTAATAATCGTGGGTGACGAGGAGTGCGATTGGTTTCATGTCCAAGCCGCTAGCCGCATCGCGCGCAAACGTCTAGAGCAAGCCCGCACTAAATTTCCTGAGGCAAGGAGCCCATAGAGATGACGACCCAGTTTGATGTTTGCGGTGTTGGTAATGCGATTGTTGACGTGATTGCACCCGCATCGGACCAATTCCTAGCTGAACATCAAATTGCCAAGGGCGCCATGACGCTGATTTTTGATGAGCCCGCTGTGGAGCGCCTCTATGCTTCAATGGCAGCAGGTCAAGAAAGCTCGGGCGGCTCTGCAGCCAATACGCTGGCTGGCATCGCCTCTTTAGGTGGCAAAGGGGCCTATATTGGCAAGGTTGCCGATGACACCTTGGGCCATGTGTTCCGTCACGACATGAATGCGGGCGGCGTTGCCTATGACACGCCACCTCATTCTAATGGTCCTTCAACCGCGCGTTGCTTGATCAATGTGACGCCAGATGGCCAGCGCTCCATGAGCACCTTCTTGGGCTGCTCGCCCCTTTTGACACCAGAGGATTTGGACCCCGCTAAACTGGCTTCAGCCCAAATCGTCTTCTTGGAAGGCTATTTGTTTGACGCCGAAGAGGCCAAGGCCGCCTTTGTGAAGGCGTCTGAGATTGCCCACACCGCAGGCAATAAAGTAGCCCTGACCTTGTCGGACTTGTTCTGCGTAGACCGTCACAAGGCCGCTTTCCGTCATTTGGTTGCCAATCATATCGATATCTTGTTCGCCAATGAGGCCGAGATTATCGCGCTTTATGACGCGCCAGACTTTGATACGGCTTTGGCAGCAGCCCGCAAGGATTGCGATCTTGTCGCACTGACGCGTTCTGAAAAAGGCTCCGTCCTCGCGCGTGGCGACGAAGTTGTGACCGTTGCCGCTGATCCTGTTGCCCAAGTCGTCGATACCACGGGTGCGGGCGACCTTTATGCGGCAGGTGTACTTTATGGCTTGGCGAGCGGTCGCGAACTTGAAGCATGTGGCAAGCTAGGCTCGCTCGCAGCTGGCGAAGTGATTTCTCATTATGGCGCGCGTCCGCTGGTGAGCCTTGCGGACTTGGCGGCCGCACGCGGCCTCTAATCGGGCGGGATTGGCGCAAAACTTGCTCGAGCCACAACATGATCAAGCATGCGGCCTACCTTGGAACACTGATGGCCTTGGGCTTTGCCTCAACTGGGCAGGCCCAAAACGTATCAACTTATCGCTCTGACGGCGCCACCGCGCCGCAAGTGAAAGCGGAGGTGCGCCGGGAAAAGTCTCGAAAAGTCCGTGTTACGCGTTCGACTGATGCCTTGCCCCCTGCTGGCAGTTTTGTTGAGACGATTGAGCCCGTTGGTGGGGGCGTCCGCCTTGCGCCCGCTTCAACAGAAAGCCAGACAGTGCCAATGGCCATTCTTTATGATGTTCAGGCACCGCCACGTCAGAAGCGTGCACCGCGTCAGTCCCGGCCTGAGCGCAAGCGCCGCAACTAACGCTCGCAGCGGGCTGCCCTTTCCCTGCGCCTGCTGGACGGCTAGAAAGCCCAACCTGCGAAGGGATAAACGCCAGTATGCTGAAACTTGACGGGCTCACAAAAACCTATGCTGGCCAGAGGGGTGTGAGCTCTGTCAGCTTTGAGGTTGCGCCCGGCGAAGTGGTCGGGTTTGTCGGTCCCAATGGCGCAGGCAAGACGACGACCTTACGAATGATCGCAGGCACGTTGGAGCCTGATCAGGGCACAGTTCAGGTGCTTGGCCAAGATGTTTGGTCAAACCGACAGGCGGCCCAAGCCCTGATGGGCTATTTGCCCGAACATGCGCCTTTGTATGACGACATGACCCCGCGCACCTATCTGGACTTTCTCTTGTCCGCTCGGGGTTTGGCCCGCTCACACCGCGCAGAGCTAGTATCTCAAGCGGCCATCAGGACGCAAATTGCGGATGTGCTGGATCGTCGGATTGAGGGCCTTTCGAAAGGCTATCGGCGGCGCGTCGCCCTGGCTGGCGCACTTGCCCATGATCCGCCTGTCCTGATCTTGGATGAGCCGAGCGATGGCCTCGACCCCAATCAAAAGCGGGTGACGCGGGCCCTGATCCGCGAGCTATCCCCCGGGCGGATCATCTTGATCTCCACCCATCAGTTAGACGAAGTCGTCCATGTGTGCAGCCGATTGATCCTGATTGCGGATGGTCAGGTGCGCGCGGATCAAAGCCCTGCGGACTTTGCTGCACAAGACCAGAACGGGCAAATCGATGAGGTCTTTTATCGCCTTACCGTGCGACCGGACGAGGCGGCTACATGACGGCGTTTTGGAACAGCCTTCTGGCCGTGTATCAGCGAGAGCTGCGCCAAGACGGCAGCAATCCCTTGGCTTATGTCTTTGTGGCAAGTTTTATCTCAGCCTCCATTTTATTGGCGTTTCAAGTCGGCGGACTGTTCGAGGCAGGCCGCGCCGAACTGGTTGCCTTCTTCCAATTTCATCCTTGGCTGTTTGTTGTCCTCATGCCGGCTCTTAGCATGCGGGCGTGGAGTGATGAGGCGCGGACCGGGACGCTAGAGACCCTACTGGCGCTGCCGGTGCCGACTGCTGCGCTGGTCCTGGCAAAATTCATGGCGGCTTGGACCTTGGCGTGCCTGATGTTGGGATTGACGACACCGCTGTGGCTCGGAATTAGTTTGCTTGGCCCGGTCGATCAGGGCGCGACTTTGACCGCCTATCTGGGCTCGTGTCTGTTGGCAGGAGCCTATCTGGCAATTGGTATGGCAGCTTCTGCGGCCAGTCGTAGTCAGGTTTTAAGCTTCGTGATTGCCCTAGGCGCAAGCTTTCTGGCCACAGCGGCAGGCCTGCCCTTGGTGAGCAGCACTTTTGCCGCCTTTTTGCCTTTGCCATTGACCGAGACGCTCGGATCCTTGTCCATGTTAGACGCGTTTTCAGGCTTTGAGCGTGGCGTCATTGAAGCGCGCGCAATAGCCTATTTTCTGGCTGTTATGGCTTTGGGTCTGTGCTTGACCGGGCTTTGGGTTGATAACAAACGCGGGGGACCGCGATGAAGCGCCCCCAGTTTACCCGCCTTGCGGCAGCTCTGCTGTTTGTCTTGTTCGTCTGCAGCCAGTTGATTAGTCAAAACTGGCTCGCCTCGGTACGGCTCGATACGACGCAAGACCAGCTCTACACGCTCTCAGCCGACACAAAAGCCGTGTTGCGCGACATGAAGCAGCCAATCGAAGCGCGCCTCTATCTCTCGCGCGAAGCCTTAACGGAAGACCCTGTGATGCGTGGCTTTAGCCAGCGCGTGGCGGATCTGCTTTCTATCTATGCAGGGGAAGCCAACGGCCTGATTAGATTGACCCTTGTTGATCCCACGCCCTTCTCTGCCCGAGAAGATGAGGCTTTAAAGGCGGGCCTGACGCCGATACCGGGGCCGCGCCCAGACGATGCTGCAGCTTATCTTGGGCTGGTGTTAAAAAGCCCCTATGGCCGCGACGTGGTGCTACCTTTGTTAAATCCATCCGAGGAAGCCAGTCTCGAATATCGCTTGACCCGCGCCGTTTCGAAGCTGCAAGAGGCAGAGCCCATTCGCGTCGCGATGATCACCAGCCTACCTTGGTTCATCACGACGGACCCAGAGCGCGGCGGTTTACGGCCGATAGCGGACCTTGCCGCCCTATTGATGCAGGAGACCGAGTTCTCCCTCTTAAGCCCCGATTTTCAGGCTATTCCTACCGCTACAGAAGTCCTGATTGTGGCTCAACCAGAACCGCTTAGCGACGCACAACAATTTGTGCTCGACCAATATGTCCTAATAGGCGGCAAGCTATTGTTGTTGTTAGACCCTGCCTCAACGATTGCTCGCGATGGCGGGGGCGGGCCGCAGCAGGGCACGCAAGCTTTGGGTCGATTGCCGCAGAATTGGGGTTTCAGTGTGCAGGGCGATGTGATTGCAGACCGCACATTTGCTCTGCCAGTACAAACTGGTCTTTCAGGGCGCGCCGCGATTGCCCCCCAGCCTCTGATTTTTCAAGTACCCGTCAGCGGCCTCAATCAGGACCAAGCAGTCACGCGCAGCTTAAGCCAAGGCGTGCATGTGGCAACGCCGGGCGAGGTTGTGTCGCTGGGCCAGACAGGCACCAGCTTTACCCCTCTCTTTACCTCGTCGCCCGACACGATGCGCCTAGAAGCCAAGCGCGCCTTATCGGGCCTAAGCCCTCTGGACCTAGAGCTTGATTGGCAAAGCTCGGGCCAGCGTCAGGTCTTGGCGGCCGAAGTACGGGGTTCTTGGGCAACGGCTTTTCCAAATGGCGATCCCGTCAATTCCGGTGCAAGCGCGATCACGCAAAGCGAGAACCCTAGCCAAATCCTTGTTTTTGGCGACGTCGATTTTCTCGCGGATAGCTTGTATATTGATGACAGTGGCGCTCTGGCCGACAATGCGCGCCTAATCCTCAATAGCATTGACTATCTTGCTGGCCGATCTGCGCTTTTAGACCTTCGCTCTCGCACGCCACGTCCGCGCAATTTGGTCGTGGTTGAAAAGCTGCGGCAGGCGGC
>JBEIEG010000214.1:0-4757 GCA_040383035.1 Hyphomonadaceae bacterium
GACCACAGGCCAATCTGGGCGAAGCCGTGCTAGAGATTGAGCACCCGGGCCGGTCAACGTCCAATCTCCATTCAATTTCCCAAGCGCATCCTCTGCACTGAGCCGGCTGGGCTCAAGCACGCAGGCGCGCCCTTCCCATGCCCCAACGAACAAGCTTCCAGCCACTTCAATCGCCGACAAGGTCCGCTGGGCACTGGCGGCATGAGCCAGCACCTCCAATGTTGAAATCCCAACACAGGGACGATCCAAGGCTACCGCAAGGCCGCGAGCAAAGGCGAGGCCGATCCGAAGGCCGGTGAACGCGCCAGGCCCGCGCGTTACGGCGATCCGATCAAGCGCCGCTGGCGTTATCCCGGCTTCCGCTAACACCTCACGCGCCATGGGGGCCAGTCGCTCTGCCTGCCCTTTCGTCATGGGTTCGACGCGGGATAGCAATACCGCGCCCGACTGCAGGATCGCCACAGAACAGGCGTTAAGCGCTGTATCTACTGCCAGTATAAGCATCGACACCCCAACTCCGCGCTGCGGCCGGCAAAGGACTTAGACAATGGTCAAAAGCGCGGCGTTCGGACGGCCCAGAACAGCCTTTTCGCCATTGATGCCAATCGGACGTTGGATCAGTTTGGGGTTTTTCGCCATGGCAGCAAAAACATCTGCGTCACTGGCGTCAGCTGCAAGACCGGCATCGGCAGCATCCTTATCCCGCATAAAAGCACGCGGGGACACGCCGCCCATCTTGCGGGCAATCTCCTTGAGTTCATCCACGCTCAAGCGTTCCGCAACCAGCATATAACGCCGAATTTCCAGTTGCACGCCAGCGGCCTCCAAAACTTCTAAGCCCTTTTTGGACGAGCCACAGCCCGGATTATGAATTAATACATAGCTCATCGCTGGATCCCCCGAACCGATTTTGACTAGTGCCGTCAAAATGGCGGGGGGGCTGGCTAAAGTAAAGGGCGGCCAAAGAAACAGATGGGTGCCAATATCCTTGTAACGGGCTCCCCTTTACCATGCGGCTTAAGCAGGACATGATGCGCGACGCCAGTGGATAAGGCGGGTCGCCAAAACGGCGCTAAAGGATGCTCCTGTGACTGAGACAACCAGCCCCTTAACCACTTCTGCATCGCTGCCCGCCGAGAAACTCGACCGATCCAGCCTGTCTTGGGCTTGGTTTGAGGCTGGACGGAACCCCTATGTGATTTTGTGCACGATTTATATTCTGGCACCCTATATTGCCACGACCGTGTTTTCAGACCCGGTAGTCGGACAGGCAACGATTGCCAGTTGGCATACATTGGCCGGTATCATCGTCGCACTAACAGGGCCTTTCCTCGGAGCCATTGCTGACCGTTTTGGTAATCGCAAACCGATTCTAGGCGCCGTGACATTTGCCATGGTGCTAGCCATTTTTAGCTTGTGGTGGGCACTGCCAGCAGGCCAAGGCGGGCTATCGATTGTGATGATCGGGGCACTCACCACTGGGCTGGGGGTCCTGTTTGCCTATAGCGAAGTCCTTCACAATGCCATGCTGCCAACCGCCTCCACGCCCGCCACTTTGCCGCACGCCTCAGGTCTTGGGCTGGCGCTGGGTAATCTGGCATCGGTTGTTTTTCTGATTTTTGTGCTCTGGGGCTTGGCGTTTCCGGGGCGGGTTGATTGGAGCTTTGTCCCAAGCCAACCCTTGTTCGGCTTGAACCCGGAAACACACGAGACCAGCCGCATTGTGGCACCCATGGCCGCCGTTTGGTTTGCCATCGCCGCCCTGCCTTTGTTTTTCTTTTCGCGCGACAAAGAACCCTCCGGCATTAAGCCGTCGAAAGCAGCGATCGACGGGGTGGTCGGCATGTTTAAGGCAATTGGCAGATTGTTCCGCGTCGACCGGAATGCAGGCCTCTATTTGATTGCGCGTATGCTTTATGTCGATGGCAAAACCGCGATCCTGATTGTCGCAGGGGTGACAGCGGCAGGTGTTTTCGGCTGGGACTTGTTAGAGATGTCGGCCTATGGCGTGATCTTGTCGATCTTCGCGGTGTTTGGAGGCTTGATCGCCGGAAGGGTCGATGCGCGAATTGGAGCCAAATGGTCCATTATTTTGGAAATCGGGGTGACCTTGATTTGCCTGTTGGTTTTGACCGCTCAATCTAAAACCCATGTGTTTGGACTTAATGTCGTTCCCGACACGCCAATCTGGAACGCCCCCATGTTCACCACGCTTCCTGAAGTGGTTTTCGTGTCTGGGGCCATAGTTATCGCCATTTCAATCACGGCCGCTTACGCCTCGTCGCGCACTTTGATGGCCCGCCTCGCTCCGAAGGGCATGGAGGGAGAGTTCTTTGGCCTTTATTCTTTGGCCGGGTCCGCAACTGTCTGGATGGGCCCACTTCTGGTCGGGGTTTTCACAAAAGCATTTCAAAGCCAACAGATTGGCTTGGCGTCGACCGGATTTTTGCTAGTTGGTGGGCTGGTTTTGATGTTTTTTGTTAAACAACCACCTCGCCTTGAAAGCGGCACCTACTAGATTTCAGACTGGGCTTCAGGCTCGGTATCAGACAGACAACCAACCTTATTTGAGTTAAAGGCGGCTGCGTGACGCATCCTTTTATTCGCCCCCTTTCTTGGCAACCTCCCTTGCAGGCACTGGCCTGTTTCGGCCAGGAAGAGGGCTGTCTTGGATTTATCGGAGGCGGTGCACATGCCTTATCCCGCTGGTCCTATGTCATGGCAAAGCCGATCCGCGCCCATGTCTGGCACCGCAGTTTAAAGAGTGACCCATTTGCCGGTCTACAAGAAGCGTTGACAGTGCCCACTCTGACGCTGCATCCGGACTTGGGCCCATTTCAGGGGGGATGGGCCGGCCTGTTGGGCTATGAGCTTGGGCATGCCTTTGAGCGCTTGCCTGAAACGGGTCATTCTGTTTGGCCCGATGATTGGCCAGACGTATGGCTGGGACTTTATGATACAGTAGCGGTCTTTGACGCGGAAACCCAGCAGGCGTGGGTATTATCTTGGGGCCTTACAGACGGCGGGAAATTAGACCAAACACTTGCTGAACGACGCGCTTCAAGCCTTTCCAATCAGATTGATGCGGCAAAACCCTTGCGCGCCCGGGCGGTTGAACCCCCTACGGAATTGGCGTTGCACCCAAGCCGACCGCAGACGCAGGTGGAAAGTCAAATCGCGCGAGCCATCGACTATATTCAGGCAGGAGATATCTTTCAGGCCAATATCTCCGCACGATTTTCAGGTCAGTTGGAGCACGGCGATACGCCCTTTGACTTGTTTAGCCGCCTGATGGGCCGTCACCCTTCGCCATTTGCTGCCTATTTGAGTTTGGGGAACAAAATTGTTGCCTCGCATTCGCCTGAGCGCTTCATATCCCGATCAAGTTCCGGCCTATTGGAAACCCGGCCGATTAAAGGAACTGCTACGCGCCACAAAGATCCGATCCAAGATGCGCGCAACGCGCAAATCCTGCTAGGCAGCGAAAAAGATCGGGCAGAGAATTTGATGATTGTCGACTTGATGCGCAATGATATTGCGCGTGTCTGCGAGGCGGGAAGCGTTAAAGTGCCGCGCCTATGTGATCTGGAGAGCTTTTCAACGGTGCATCATTTGGTGTCCGAAGTCCGAGGCCAACAAAAGCCAAAGCTTGGCTTCTTTGACGCATTGCGCAGTTGTTTTCCGCCCGGTTCCATCACAGGCGCTCCCAAGGTGCGCGCTATGGAGATTATCAGTGAACTAGAAGACGAGCCACGCGGCCCTTGGTGCGGCTCGATGATCCGGGTTGGTTTTGATGGGGCTGCCGATTCAAATGTCTTGATCAGGACTGCTGCGTGCCAGAAGTGGGATGATCGCTGGCACATTGACGCTCGGGCCGGGGCTGGCATTGTAGCCGACAGCGAGCCTTCTCAAGAATATGAAGAAATTCTGGTAAAAAGCACGCGCGCTGCGTATTGCGGCACACGGCGGAGACGTACTGTGACAACTGGCCCCGTTGGCGACATGTGTTGGCACAATGGCCACTTGGTGAAGGCATCCGACGTGCGGATTGATCCAACCGACCGTGGCTTTACTTTGGGCGATGGCTTGTTTGAAACGCTCCTCTGGACAGGACGCGAAATTCGCTTCTTTGACGACCACATGGCACGATTGGGCCATGGCGCGAGCCAATTAGGCTTAACTATTCCCTTTTCCATAACCGAATTGGAAAATGGCCTTTTGGCGCTATTGCACGCAAGCGGCCTGACGCGCGCCGCCCTGCGACTAATGGTGACACGCGGCGTGGGGCCACGAGGTTTGAAGGTTCCAAACACGTCTTTGCCAAATGTATTGGCGACGATTGCGACAATCCCGACCGAATTTCCTGCGGTTGATGTACGACTTGTCGACATTTATCGGGCGTCGGGTGCCCCCTCGGCGCGCTTCAAAACCTTATCCTACGTCGACAATATTGTCGCTTTGAGCTTAGCTCAAAGCATGGGCGCTGATGATGGCCTGATGCGTGGGCGCGACGGATCAGTGGCGTGTGCCACAAGCGCGAATATTTTGATCCAACAAGATGGTCGGTGGCAGACACCACCACTCGAAGATGGTGCTCTGCCCGGGATCGTTCGGGGCCGCTTGATTCGTGCAGGCCTCGTTACCGAGAGCCGAATCCATGTCGCTGATCTTGAGACGTGCCAAGCCGCATGCCTAACCAATGCACTCGTTGGGGTTCGTCCGATCCACACGTTAAATGGACGAGTCCTTCAGACAGA
>JBEIEG010000215.1:0-4756 GCA_040383035.1 Hyphomonadaceae bacterium
CGTCGTGGGAAGCCTGCCGCACAAATTGAAGTCGATGCGGAAACCGCCGAAGTCGTCGAATCTGGCGCTGAACCGGCAGAGCAAAACGAAACTGCGCCGATTGAAACCCCTGCTGAAGCCACAGGAAGCCGAAGCCGAGGCGGACGCAATCGCCGCCGCACAAAGCCAGATAATCGACCCAGTGAGCCTGCATCTGACCCAATGGCGGTGATTGATTTGGGTGGAGATGACGAGGTTGAGCAAGGCTTTGAATTGCTTGCCCCTCAAGATACGTCGGAAACACCCCGCCAAAGCCGTGGTCCACGGGACAATCAAGCCAGAGGGCCACGTGGCCGCGATCGTCATGAGCGCGACCGCAATGATCGGGGTGATCGGGGTGGCAGAGATCGCTATCGCCAACAGGATCAGGACCCCGATGTTCTGGCTTTTGGCAATGATGTGCCAGCCTTTATGAAAATCCCCATCCACCTAGGCCCACTGAGCGACGACGAGGCCTAGAACTTTAAGGTCAGAAACTTGGCTTTGGCAGCGCGTCCAAAGCCAAGCCGCGACTTTGTGCCACGCATACAAACAGGTTTTGAGTGTGAGATTGGCTTGCAGGATGCCTGCGGCTGTGACAAAACCAGCTGATGATGCGAACCATTCTCAAAAACTCCCGTACCCGCCTGTTTGTTTCGGTTGCTGTTGCATCCACAATTTTGCTGACCCTTACGGGTTGCGGCGCGTCTGAGCCTGCGGCTGGCTCCAAAGGCGAAGTGAATATTTATTCGGCCCGCCACTATGATGCGGACGAACAACTCTATGACTTGTTTGAGAAAAATACGGGTATCGCGATCAACCGCATTGAGATGAAGGGCGACCTTCTATTGGAGCGCCTGAAAGCGGAAGGCACACAGAGCCCTGCTGACGTGATCCTTTTGGTTGATGCTGGCAATTTCTGGCGCGCTGAAACGGCTGGCCTGTTTCAATCGGTTCAATCAGCAAAGCTGGACGCGGCTGTCCCCACCACGTTGCAAGGGCCCAAGAAGGATTGGTTTGGCTTTGCGAAGCGCGCCCGCGTGATCGCCTATGATCCTGCGCGGATCAAGGCAGACCAAGTTGCCACTTATGCGCAATTGGCTGAGCCTGCGCTGAAAGGTACAATCTGCGTCCGCCCATCCAGCAATGTCTATAATTTGTCTTTGATGTCATCCTTCATCGCAGACTGGGGCGTACCCAAGGCAGAAACTTGGGCCAAAGGCGTTGTGGCGAATTTTGCTCGCTCACCTGAAGGCTCGGATACGGATCAACTCAAGGCCATTGCCGAAGGCAAATGTTCGGTGGCCATCGTGAACCATTATTATGCTGTGCGTTTGCAGCGCTCGACAGACCCCGCTGAAAAAGCCGTAGCTGCCAAGATTGCCTTGTCCTTCCCGGATCAAGCTGGTGCAGGCACCCATGTGAATATTTCAGGCGGCGCACTTGCGGCCCATGCCCCAAACAAAGCCAATGCGATTGCCTTTTTAGAGTTCCTTGCAAGTCCTGAAGCACAGAAAATCTTTTCCAAGGCCAATGATGAATTCCCCATCCTTGCTAGTGCAATGGATGACAATAGCGAGCTAAAGGCGCTCGCAGGCTTTAAAGAAGCCCAAACCCCGATGGCTGTTCTGGGTACCAATCAACCAGAGGCCCAGAAAGTCTTTGATCGCGCGGGCTGGAAGTGACCACACTTGAGCCGGCAACGAGACCCAGCCCCGCGCGGGATTGGGAAAGGCTTGGCTCTACCAAGCTGCTTGGTTTGCCGATTAAGGATTGGTCACTCTATGCACTCTTGATCGCTGTGCCGGGACTTCCGGTGCTGTTCACGCTGCTGGCCGCCCTGCGTCCAAGCGCCAGTTTCGACCATATTGCACATATACTTCTAGGCGAAATGGCGCTGACCTCGCTCGCGCTCTTAGTCTTGGCGACTTTGGGGGCCACGATCTTCGGCGTCATTGCGGCTTGGTTCGTCACGGCCTATCAATTCTGGGGGCGAACGGTGTTGAGTTGGGCGCTAGCATTGCCCTTGGCGATGCCTGCCTATGTTGCCGCCTATGCTTGGGGGGATTTGACCGGTGCGCGCGGGTTTTGGATCGCAACTTTAGTCTATGTCACGACCCTCTACCCTTATGTCTATCTAGCCGCACGCGGCGCTTTTGAAGCCCAATCGGTGTGCGCTTTGGAAGCGGCCCGCTTGTTAGGCGCTGGTGCTTGGAAGCGCTTCGTCACCGTGGCTTTGCCGCTGGCGCGCCCAGCGATTGCGGCAGGGGCGGCCCTGACAGGCCTCGAGATTGCTGCTGATTATGGGGCCGCAGATCATCTGGGCGTTTCCACGCTGACCATTGGCGTGTTTCGCGCTTGGTTTTCCATGGGTGATTTGGCCGCTGCGGCCCGCATTGCATGCCTCCTGCTGGTTGGCGTGTTGTTTCTCGTCTGGCTCGAGCGCAAGTCCCGGGCAGGCTTGGTGTCTGGGGGCTCGACCCGCTGGCGCACGCCGCAACGGGCACCTGTCTCTGGCGTGCATCAAGTTCTTGTCACCGGCTTTTGCTTTGTCATTTTGACGCTGGGCTTGGTCATTCCTGTGCTGCATCTCGCAAGCCTCGCGATCGCAAGTGGATTGCCCGAGCGGGCCTTGAGCAAGCCACTGGCTGCTACCGCACTGCTTTGCGCGCTGGGGGCAAGCGCCACTTTGGTTTTGGCAGGGCTCAGCGCCTTTGTTGGTCAGCGCAGCGCGCAAGCCAGCGCCTTTGTCCGTGCTGTCAGCCTCGCAGGTTATGCCACACCCGGTGCCGTGACCGCCTTAGGCATATTGGCAGCTTTAGCCTTGAGCGGGTCTCATGTCGTTGCAGCATTGAGCGGACCACTGGCGATTGTGGCGCTCTGCTATGCCTATGCCGCAAGATTTACCGCAGCAGGACTTGAGCCCTTAAGTGCTGGCCTTGAAAAGTCGACCCGATCGATGCGGGAATCGGCACAGACGTTGGGTGCAAGCCGGAGCAAGCGCTTTGTCAGCTTGGAAGCCCCCTTAGCCGCTCCGTCAGCCTTTGCTGCGGCCCTGATTGTGGCAGTAGAGATTGCCAAGGAATTGCCGGCGACAACAATTCTGCGTCCCTTTGGGCTCGATACGTTGGCAGTCCGCGCTCATGCCTATGCGGCCGATGAGCGCCTAGGTGCAGCTGCGTGGCCTGCACTTGCAATTGTGTTGGTAGCTTTGCTTCCTACAATTTTGTTTTCACATGGTCTTTCAAAGTCACGGGCTGGGCAATCATGAGCGAGTTTGCCCTTGAAGCACGCAATCTCAGCCGCACTTTTGGAGCAGTCAAGGCGCTGGATGATGTGAGCCTTAGCCTGGAGGCAGGCAAAGTCCTGGCCCTACTTGGTCAATCTGGTTCTGGTAAAAGCACGCTTTTACGCGTCCTCGCTGGACTTGAAAGCATAGACGCGGGTGAAGTCTATGCGGACGGTAAACTGGTCAGTGACGTGCGCACAACCGTGCCGCCCGAGAAGCGTCCTCTGGGCATGGTGTTTCAGGACTATGCCCTATTTCCCCATCTTACCGCTTTAGGCAATGTCGCATTTGGCCTTGGCCATTTAGGTAAGCCAGAGCGGCGCGCCTTGGCGGCATCTTGGTTGGAGCGCGTGGGCCTTGGTGACCGTAGCGGCGCATTCCCGCACGAGCTTTCCGGCGGCGAGCAACAGCGCGTTGCCCTTGCACGCGCCCTTGCACCCAGCCCCCGGGCAATCTTGATGGATGAGCCATTCAGCGGCCTTGACCCACATTTGCGCGCTGACTTGCAATCGAGCATGCTGGCCACCCTTGCCGAAGCGGGGGTCGCGGCTTTGATCGTCAGCCATGACACCGAAGAAGCACTCGCAGTGGCGGATCAAGTCGCAATCATTGAGCATGGCCGGATTTTACAGAGTGGCTTGCCAAGTGAAGTCTATCGGACGCCAAAGTCACTCGAGGCAGCACGCGCTCTTGGTGCTGTTTGGAGCTTAGATGGCAACGGCCAAGGCGGTCAGGTCGAAACGCGGCTCGGTACCTTTGAAAGCCCGTTTGATGGCCCTGTCGTTGTCTGTTCTCGACCTGAATCAACTCTGGTGAAACCTTCTGAGGTCGGGGAGTTCGCCGTGGTGGATCGCCGGGGCGTCGGCCGCTTTTTGACGCTGAAGCTGCAAGCCATCACTGGCAAAGGCGCTTTCATTACCGCGCTAGTAGAAGCCAAAACCGCACCGGATAAAGGCCAACGTGTGGCTTTAAGCCTGCAGAGCGAAGATGTGTTTGTCTTTAAGGCTTAATGCGATCAATCCGCCTCACTTGAAAAACCCTGCAAGCTTGCCCAAGGTGGCGGGATGACTGCTTTGACCGCCGCCCTCACCCGCTTGATACAGACCCGCTTTGGGCCAAGCGCAGAAGTGCGAGAAATGACACGCCTGTCAGGCGGGGCAAGTCAGGAAACTTGGGGTTTTAGCCTCCATGTGCCTGAAGAAGCGCCGCGCCAACTCATCCTGCGCCGGGCACCATTTCAAAGTGCTGCAAAGGGCGAGGCAATCGGCCTTGTTAGAGAGGCGCAGGTCATTGCTGCTGCTGCCCAAACTGGCACGCCGGTCCCCGAGATTGTGCATGTCTGTAGTCCAGAAGATGACTTAGGCGATGCCTTCATTATGGCCCATGTAGCAGGCCAGACGATTGCGCGAAAAATCCTGCGCGATGAAGAATACAGCCTTGCGCGCCCGC
>JBEIEG010000216.1:0-4748 GCA_040383035.1 Hyphomonadaceae bacterium
ACCTTCAGACAAGAAATAAGGGTGTGGTCCAAGAGAGGACGGAAATGGCCGAGGATCGCGGCTTGTCACCGATAAGCGGACCTCCACACGATCCTCAAACAGATTAAAGCGCTGGCGGCTTTCAAATGCCCAAGGCCAATTGGTGTCGCCGCCATGCGCCAACGCAATCTCGATAGAATTTGCATCTTGTGAAAGAACAGACCAAGGGGTGCGCCAGCCAATGCCATGAAGGGGATGGGCTCCGCCTGCCATATTGGGCGGAATTTGGGTTGAAACATCGCCCCAAGCAAACGCCCCGTCGACGATGCGGCTGGCATAAGGCGTCATCGGAAAAGACGACAGGCCCAGTGGGTCACGCGCTGCCACGGCACCCGCGACAGCGGGGCGCAACACAGGCTTGCCATGCCAATCCAGCCGCGCAATGCCACCACCCGCCAAAGGCGCGACACACAGGTCAAAGCCGTAGGCGGAGAGTTCGAGAAGGTCGGCCATAGTCTTTAACCCTTATGTCGCCCGAGCAATCCGCATCAAATTGGTCCCGCCTTTAGTCCCAAACGGCAACCCGGCCACGATCACGATGCGATCACCCGATTTTGCGGTGCCCACCTTCGAGGACATAGCCGAAGCGACAGCGGCCATATCTTCCACGTCTTTGGGATCCTTGGTTACGCGCGATTCTAAGCCCCAGACCAAAGCCAACTTGCGCGCGGTACGGATACTAGGCGTCAGCACCAAAACCGGCTGCAGAGGCCGCTCGCGCGCCACGCGCAGAGCTGTGGTGCCAGTAGCTGTGAATGCGACAAGACAGGCGGCTTTCGAAGCGTTGGCCGCGGTACGAGCAGCAGCCGATACGGCGTCAGGTACCGCGCTTTCAGGGTTGGCGTGCTCGGCGTCCATAAGGCCCGGCCAACGTGGATCGGCCTCAACCCGCTCCGCAATCCGGCTCATGACTGCAACGGCCTCCATTGGGAACTGACCTGCAGCGGTCTCAGCCGAGAGCATCAAGGCGTCGGTGCCCTCATAGACAGCGTTGGCCACGTCGCTGGCTTCAGCGCGCGTCGGTGCGGCGGCAGAAATCATGCTTTCGAGCATTTGAGTTGCAACAATCGTTGGCACACCGCGTTCGCGCGCCATGCGCAAGATCAGCTTTTGGGCAACGGGCACATCTTCGGGAGCCAATTCCACGCCCAAATCACCCCGCGCCACCATCACACCATCACAATAATCCAAAATCTCAGACAGGCTCTCAAGCGCTGCCGGCTTTTCGATCTTGGCTAAGCAGGCAGCCTTGCCATTCACCAGCTTGCGCAGCTCTGCCATATCGGCCGGGCGCTGCACAAAGGAGAGTGCAACCCAATCCACACCGAGGCCGAGCGCGAACATGAGGTCCTTGCGATCCTTGTCGGTCATGGCTGAGATCGGCAAAACTGCCGTCGGCACATTCACGCCTTTTCGGTCCGAAATCGGGCCAGGCTGAATCACCTCTGTATGCGCCCAATCAGGGCCATGCTCGAGGACCCGCAAGCGCACCCGGCCGTCATCAATCAATAGATCATCGCCCGATTTCAGCGCCGCAAAAATTTCTGGATGTGGCATGCAGGCGCGCGTCACGTCACCCGGCGTTGGATCGCGATCAAGCCTGAACGACGCACCTTTCAAGAGCTGCACCTTGCCTTCCGCAAACGTCCCGAGGCGGAGCTTTGGACCCTGAAGGTCTGCCAGGACCCCAATAGGTCGCCCGGTCGCTTTTTCTGCTGCACGCACACTTGCATAGGCTTCAGCATGATCCTCATGGCTGCCATGGCTGAAATTCATGCGGAAAACGTCGACCCCGGCTTGCGCCAAAGCCAAAGTCATTTCGGGCGAACGGCTGGATGGGCCCAAAGTTGCCACAATCCGTGTACGGCGGTTACGGATCATGATTTTTTGAATCCAGCTGCGATGCGAGCATTTGCCTCAATGGTTGCGAAGTCGCCCGCGTTGATCATTTCCGGGGTTGCGATCCACGTACCGCCGACAGCGATTACATTCGGCAAAGAGAGATAGCTTTCGATCTTATCAGGCGTCACCCCACCCGTAGGGCAAAAGCGCGCATCGGGCAGTGGCCCAGCAAAACTTTTGAGCGCGGCTGCCCCGCCAGATTGTTCTGCCGGGAAGAATTTCAACACGCCAAAGCCCTCTTCCAAGCGACTCATGATCTCGGTCGCTGTAGCCACACCCACCATCACATTAGCATCGGCTTTTAGAAGTGCGGCCCGCAGCCCCGGACTTGATCCCGGCGTCACAATGAAGTCGGCACCAACTTTAAAACAGGCCTCAACATCACCCTCGCTCAGAACCGTCCCCGCACCAATCAACAAGTCTGGCGCGGCGGCTTTCATCAAAGCAATCGCTTCAAGCGCAACCGGGGTGCGGAGTGTGACTTCGAGGTTCCTTAAACCCCCAGCCTGGAGTGCCAAGGCGAGGCCCTCGGCTTTGTCGAGGTCGGCAATTGTCAAGACCGGAATAAGTGGGGCGGCTCTCAATTGGGATGCAAAGCTGGTCATCGACCTCTCCTAGACGAAAGATTACAAAGGATGCTTGGGGGCAAAGAAGGCGGCACCTTCTAAAGCGGCAAACGCGTTGCGGGCCCTACGAACGGGAATACCATCGAGATAGCCGCTAATCGGGCCGCGCTTTAGCAAGCGGGCGACAAATTCTGAGGTTCGCATGAAGGGCGCTAGCGCTTCAGAAACCCCGCCCGCTATCACGCATCCGCCACGCGCACCAGTCGCCAGAATGGCGTTCCCGGCAAAGGTCGCCAAGGATTGGATCATGACTTCAACCGCTTCAACCGCAGACGGATCATCGCCTGCGATTGCGGCGGGGCCAATCTCGTCACCCCCTTTGAGGCGAGCGACCCGCCCCTCCAGTTTGGCGATGGCCTTGTAAAGCCGGTCCAGACCCAAGCCTGAAACAAGATTCTCATAGCTAACATATGGCAAGTCCTCGGCGACCACTTCCAGAATCTGTCGCTCACGCTCCGAACACGGCGCATAGGCCTGATGGCCACCTTCTGTGGAAATGACGGTCCAGTCTTTGCCATTGGGCACCAGAAGTGCCATGCCAAGGCCCGTGCCCGGCCCCAAGACGACGATGGGGGCATCTGGCCGCGCCTCCCCCTCAATCAGAACTTCAAACGCATCTGCATTGTTGGAGGGCACGGCGCGCGCTTGGGCGGCGAAATCATTGACTAAAGTCACGCTCTGAAAGCCAAAGCGGGCTTTAGTCGCCGAAGCCGAAACCACCCAAGAGGAATTGGTAAAATGGACTTCGTCTGCCCCGGTTGGCCCTGCCAGCGCAAATACCGCCGAAGACGGCAAGGTCCGTCCCTCCTTCTGCCACGCCTCGATTGCATCTTCCAAGCTTGGGAAAGACAAGACAGGCATGCGCTCGACATGCGAGAGTTCAACTTGGCTGTTGGAATCAATATGAGCAATGGCAAGGCGAACATTGGTGCCGCCGACATCGCCAACGAGGATAGCTTGTGAGCTCATGCGTCTGCCTCGGCTGCTTCTGGCGCTTGGTCTTGGGTTGGGTTCAAGATGGCCTCATCTGGGTCCATATCGCCAAAGGGCATTGCCCCCTGCTCGGCATGACTGACAAGGGCACGGAACATGGAGAACATCTCTCGGCCAAAACCGCGGGTGACGCCCTCAACAACCGTGGTGTCGATCGAGCGAGCCTGCCAGATTTCATCGGGCACCAGCGCATCTAAGGTCCCAGCCTCAGCATCGACGCGAACGAGATCGCCATCGCGAATCTTTCCAATCAGGCCGCCAGACTTGGATTCTGGGCTGACATGGATGGCGGCCAAGACTTTGCCAGATGCACCCGACATGCGGCCATCGGTTACCAAGGCGACTCTGAAACCACGGTCCTGTAAAACGCCCAAAGGTGGCGTTAGCTTATGAAGTTCGGGCATTCCGGTTGCGGCTGGACCTTGACCACGCACCACCACCACCACATCGCGGTCTAACTCGCCAGCCTTAAAGGCGACATGCAAGCTAGCCTGATCTTTGAAGACCCGGGCGGGTGCTTCCACAATCCGTTGCTCCAGCTTCACCGCTGAAACCTTGACGCAGGCACGACCCAAATTGCCCTGTAGAACGCGAAGCCCACCATCCTTGGAGAAGGGCTTAGAAACAGGTGCCAAAACGGATGTATCGCCGCTGGTGGCCGGGGCCTCGCGCCATTCAAGACCTGCATCGGTCAAGAAGGGCTCTTTCGTATAGGCTTCCAGCCCTTGGCCAGCGATGGTCAACACGTCACCGTGCAGGAGCCCAGCGTCCAACAATTCCCGAATCAAGAAGCCCATACCACCGGCAGCGTGAAAATGGTTCACGTCCGCGATCCCATTTGGATAGACCCGGCATAGAAGCGGCGTCACCGACGAGAGATCATTGAAATCGTCCCAATCCACAATCAGGCCTGCAGCTTGGGCGATTGCTGGGATATGAATCATTTGATTGGTAGAGCCACCGGTGGCGCACAGGCCAACAATGGCGTTCACGATGCTGCGGGCATCGACGACATGGCCGATGGGGATGTAGCTATCGCCCAATTGCGTGATCTGGCTCGCCCGCTTGGCGCAGGATTCAACCAGCGCGGAACGCAAGGGCGTGTTGGGGTTGATGAAGGCAGTGCCTGGCACATGCAGGCCCATAATCTCCATCAGCATTTGGTTGGAATTCGCCGTCCCATAAAAG
>JBEIEG010000217.1:0-4728 GCA_040383035.1 Hyphomonadaceae bacterium
CAGGCGGGTTGTGATCTGCAGGTCGCGCTGGTTTCCACCGCTTTGCGCGCGGCCGAAACATGGGACGCCTGCCACCTAGCCTTCCCAGATGCCCAAGTTCAGATGTCCCGCCAGCTTTATCTGGCAGCGCCTAGCATTTATGTGGGTGCCGCTAAGTCTGTGACGGCGAGCCGGGTTATGATCGTTGCCCATGATCCAGGCCTGCACGAGTTGGCCTGCAGCTTGATGAAGGGCGACAAAGGCCACGGCGAGGGACAAGCAGCCTTGCGAGAGCATCTGCCCACCAGCGGCGTGGCTTGGTTTACCGCCGATCCTAGCACTTCTTCAGGATTTAGATTGAAGCAGTTTTGGGGGCCTGAACCTGTCTTGGCTTGAATTCCGACAGAGGATTGGCAGTTCCGCCGCACGCTTTCTAATGACAAATCAACCCCGGTGCGTGCATGAAGTTGCATGAGCAAACCAAAGCGTACCCCTTTAAAGCCCTGGTCGATTGAAGCCGTTGTCGATGGCAACCGCCTGCGTGTGCAATTGTCTGCGGCAGCCCTAGATCATTTGGGCGACGAAAAGGCGGCACGCGCACGTGCTTTGGACTTGCTAAAGGGCGCGTTGTTTCGCGGCCGCCTCATCGCGCAAGAACGATTGGAGAGCGGTGCTGGCGGCCTTGATTGCTCCCACCTATTGGCTGCGGTCCAAGACCAAGTCATCTCAGCCCTTTATGATTTCACGATCACCCACGTTTTCCGCGCACGGAACCCAACAGCGGCCGAGCGGCTGAGTGTATGTGCCACTGGCGGCTATGGCCGCAATTCCATGGCCCCCTCCTCCGATGTCGATCTGATGTTTGTGCGGCCCATCAAAGACGCATCTTGGGCTGAGAGCGTGATTGAATACATGCTCTATATGCTGTGGGATATGGGCCTGAAAGTTGGCCATGCCTCGCGCACGATTTCGGAATGCCTGCGCGCCGCCCGCGAAGACATGACGATCCGCACTTCGGTGCTCGAGACCCGCTTTGTCTGTGGCGACAAGCTTTTGTTCCGCGAATTGGAAATCCGGCTGCGCAAGGATTTGTTTGACGGAACCGCTGCGGACTTTGTCGCGGCGAAACTGGCCGAACGTGACAATCGACACCGGCGCACCGGCGAAAGCCGTTATATGGTCGAACCCAATATCAAGGATGGCAAAGGTGGCCTTCGGGACCTACACACCTTGTTCTGGATCGCCAAATATATTCACGGCACGGATGAAGTCGGCCAATTTGTTGCGAAGGGCATCTTCAGCCGCGAAGACATGAAGCATTTCAATCAGGCTGCTGAATTCCTGTGGACTGTGCGCTGTCATTTGCACTTCTTGACCGGCCGGGCGGAAGAACGCTTGACCTTTGACCTGCAGCCCGAAATGGCGCGCCGCATGGGTTATGGCGACCGGGCTGATAATCCAGCGGTAGAGCGCTTTATGAAGCGCTATTTTCTAGTCACTAAGCAGGTGGGTTCCTTGACACGCATCCTGTCCGCCCGGCTAGAACTGGACCGACAAAAGGCGCTGCCGCGCGGCATTTCGCGCTTCTTCGCCAGTCCACAAAAGGCCAAGCAGCTGGATGATCCGCGCTTTGTGGAGGATCATGGCCGTATTGGCTTTGCAAATCCAGAACAGGTCGCCGATGATCTTTCAGCCTTGATCGATATTTTCAAGATGGCCGATGAGCTCGGTCTCGATATCGATCCATCCGCGCTGGCGCGCGTTACCAGCATGGCCGCCAAAGGTCGGATTATGCGCGACGATCCAAAGTGCGTCGCCAGCTTTCTAGACGTCGCCACGTCCAAGAAGGCACCAGCCCAAGCGCTCGGGCTTTTGAATGAAGCAGGCCTTTTGGGGAAGTTTGTCCCCGAATTTGGTCGGATTGTTGGGCAAACCCAGTTCAACATGTATCATCACTTTACGGTGGATGAGCATACCTTACGCGGCATCGCCAATATTTCCGATATTGAGCACGGCAGGCTAAGTAAGGAATTGCCGGTCTCAACAGAACTTTTCCCCCGCATCGCTAACCGTCGGGCGCTGTATCTGGCGATGTTGTTACACGATGTCGGCAAGGGCGAAGGCGATCAACAGATTGAAGGCGCAAAGGCGGCCAACATTGCGTGCCGCCGCTTGGGCTTGGACGCCGAAGAGGTTGAGTTGGTTGCTTGGCTTGTCGGCCATCATCTGATCATGAGCGAAGTTGCCCAGCGCCGCGATATTGGCGACCCGAAAACCATCACCGACTTTGCTGCCACGGTCGGAACGCTGGAGCGGTTGCGCCTCTTGTTGGTTTTGACGGTGGCCGACATTCGTGCGGTTGGTCCCGGGGTTTGGAACGATTGGAAAGCCCAACTATTGCGCGACCTCTATAAGCTGACAGAGGCTACGCTACGGGGTGGTCGGTCCGATGAGGGCTTTGTGCGTCGCCAGTTGAAGGCCCAAGCCGATGAACGCCGCGCCCAAGCTTTGATTGACCCCATCCTCGCGGAATTCTTCACCAGTCTTGAGGATGCTTATTGGTTGGGCTTTGATACTGACCAGCAGAAGTGGCACGGAGCGGAAGTGGCTACGGCCTTGCGTCAACAAGCGCCGTATTGGCTAGCCTCCAGACCAGCGCCCAGCCGCGGTGCCACAGAAATCTTGGTGCTATCTCCTGATCAACCGGGCCTATTTGCGGCCCTTTCTGCCGTGTTTGCGCAAGCAGGTGCCAATGTCATTGATGCCCGCATCCATACCTCTAAAAGCGGCCAAGCCTTTGACGTGTTTGCCCTGCAAGATCAGTCAGGTGCCGCGTTTGGCGAGGGCCGACCGGACACAATTGAGCGCCTGTTTACCCGCCTGCACATAGCCTTGGATGGGGAACGTAAGGCGGAACGCGACAGTCTAATCGCAGCCAACACAAGCACCGTCAAAAAGCCAACCAATCGCACGGCGGCGTTTGCGATTGAGCCTGTCATTATGATCGATAATGAAGGTGCAGCTTTTGATACAATCGTCGAAGTCTCTGGCCGAGACCGCACGGGCTTATTGGCAGATCTCGCGCAAGTCTTTGAGGATGAAGGGCTTAACGTGACCTCGGCCCATATTGACAGCGTCGGGGAACGGGCAACGGATGCCTTCTACCTGCGCGATCGCGGCGGTTTGAAATTATCTGACGCGCGGCGAATTACGGTTTTGAAAAAGCGATTGATCGGCGTCTTATCAGATTCTGAAACCACCGAGGGTCCAAGCCTCTTGTCTCGCCGGAAATTGGCCCGCGCCCGCGCCAGCAGCCGCCGCTAATGACCTATTGAGTTTGAACCATTTCCGTGGTGGCCGCATATTCTTCTTGCAGCCAAGCCAAAATTTCCCGCGCTGCCGGATGGTCGATTGATTGATAGCGGTCCAGCAGAGAGTCGCGCCGCTTTGTCAGTTTGGTGAGACCCAAGTCTTGAAAGCTCATCAAGTCGGTGCGGACCATGCTGGCCAATTCTGGACCCAAGACTTTCACTGCAGCGGCATAGCCACTGGCACCATAGCAATAATCGTCACCTTGCTGGTAGCTCATCGCCAAGGAAATGGCGGGCACGCAAGTCAGATAGGGCTGCAGCGCTGGGTTGATCGCATGACCTGACACCCAGTCTGCCAAGCGATGTGACCTTCCGGTGAAACCCCGAAGGTGCAGAAACTGGCTCATGCGGGGGCCGTCATTGACAGGGTAATTGTCCCACAACAAAGGCTTGCGCTTCAAAAGCGCGCCGATCTCACGCACATGGCCAATTGAGATTTCCCGCGCACAGACTTCTTCACCTGTCCAATAAATGTCGATGCTTTGGTCGAGGCCAACTCCCAATTCGTGCAAATAATGCTCTGGTCGTCGCCCGAAGACACGGTCGAGCACCGGATCATTCGAATAATAGGTCGGGGTCATGGACAGCTTGAGTTGGGGCGCAGTGTCGCGCGCCAGATGCATGATTTCAATTTGCCGCTGCGCAAGGTCAGGCAGGGTTGAGTGCATATCGTCAAAGAAAATGCCGAGGTCTTGAATGCCCAGCGAGGCCAAATCTTCTACACGATTGACAAAGGTGTTGGCGACGTTGCCGTTGAAATCATTAAAGGCTTCATAGGGGCTGAGCCCGATGCCAACTCGGACACCAAAACCTTGGCAAAAGGCCACAAATTGCGAAATTTGCCCGGCTTCTTGCAAAGGATGGGGTTCCACCCACCGCCGCCGCAGAAAGGGATCGCCCTTCGGCGCATAATGGAAGAATCGATAGCCATAAGGGGCCAAAGCCTCGACAACGGCGCGGCGATCATCCCAACTCCAGGGCTGGCCGAAATAGCCTTCGATTATGCCTAAATTTGGGGTGGACACAGGGGCACCTAGTCTGGGGATCCGCCTTCAGGACGGAACTTCGCTATCAATTGATCTTGAGCTGCCTTTTGCTCCGGCGTCAACCGAGCACCAATTTCGCGCACCTTGGCCGACGCATCCTGATCGCCGCCACGGGTGGCCAAGCCAAACCAATAATAGGCCTGAACGTCAGACTTTGGCCCGCCAAGTCCTTGCTCTGCCATCGCGCCCAAATTGAATTGGGAGTCGGTGACACCACGTTGTGCCGCGCGACGGAAACTCTCGGCAGCTCGCGCCATGTTTTGAGGCACGCCATCGCCATTGGCATAATAGACGCCCAGATTGTGCATCGCTTGGCGGCTGCCGCGTGCAGC
>JBEIEG010000218.1:0-4713 GCA_040383035.1 Hyphomonadaceae bacterium
GCACGCGCGTGATCAGGGTGCAGGGCTTCGGTCAAGGACAATGTCGAGGTATAATGGCTCGCGAAAGTGGTGGTCAGTTCGCGTGCTACACGTTGGCGTAGACCCAGTGCCGCTTCAAGGCCAATCTTTTGCAAGAAGGGCGTCAGTAAGAAGCCACTCACGCTCCAGGACAGGCCAAAGCCTCGATCCAATTCCGTTGGGCGCAAGTCTAGCCCGCCGTAAATATAGACTTGCTTGAAGGTGGAAGAGCCATAGCGGCTGTATTCCTTGGCATTGCGATTGGCAGCTGCTTCCATGGCGTGCAAGATTGAATTGGCCAATCGACCACCGCCAATCGCATCAAACGCGAGGGTGGCTTTGGTCTCCGTTACGGCGTCGGTCAAATCTGCTTGGAAGGTGTCAGAGGTTGAATCCACAACATACTTTGCGCCAATATCTTTGAGGATTTTGGCTTGCTCCGCACTTCGAACAATATTGACCAAGGGGACATCATCGGCGAGGCAGATTTTGGTCAACATTTGGCCCAGATTTGAAGCTGCTGCGGTGTGTACAAGGGCGACATGCCCTTCACGCTTCATCGTCTCGACCATAGCTAAGGCAGTCAGCGGGTTCACAAACATTGAAGCGCCATCGGCAGAGGTCGCACCCTCTGGCAGAGGCGAACAATCCCGCGCCAACAGCTTGCGGTAAGTGGCATACATGGAGCCGCCAAACATACCGACCTTCTTGCCCAGCATGCCAGCAACATTGGCCCCAGCGCGCACGACAGTCCCCGCGCCTTCATTGCCGACCGCCATAGAAGCGTCCAAACGGGGCTTCATCATACCCATGCGGGCCGGTGGGATGGTGGCGGTCAAAACAGGCCGGTCTGGCGTACCGCTGGCTATCATGGTCGCCATATCTGCAGGTCCCAATAGCAGACCCAGATCAGATGGATTGATGGGGGACGCTTCGACTTGGACAATCACTTCATCCGGGCCCGGTTCATCGATTGCGACAGGTTCGAGATTGAGGATCAATTGCCCCTCAGACGTAACGGTAGACCGCAATTCAAGGCCGTGGAGTTGGGTATCGCTCATGGTGTTTTCTCCGCAAGTTATGGTTTTGATCTTTGCTAACGCACACGGGCGGACTTGTCGCGGAAAATCGCAGAGCGCAAAAAAAAGGTCCCTCGCAATGGAGGGACCTTTTCATTGGTTAGGTCGGAATTGATCGATAGCTTCAGTATTTTGCCGTATAGCGTATAAAGAAATCACGCCCAACGCCTGAAACCGGCTCGGCCCATTCACGCAAATAGGGCTTTTCATCACTAAGGTTGTTCACGCCGACGACAATCGAATGATCGTCCGTAAGATCGTAACGGATTGATGCATTGTGTGTCCAGAAGTCGCCGGTGAAGGCGGGAGTGAACTGTGCAACGGTTTCCACCTCGACACCGAACAAAGTCTGGTTGTCAATGAAGCGTGATGACCAATTCACCGACCAAGGCCCCTTATCCCAGTCCAAACCAACACTGTAGGTCAATTCCGGGTTATTGATTTCGCCTAGGATTTTATTGCCAACCAGGGGTGCTGCTGGATTTTCAAAGTTTTGCCTGTTCTCAACCCAAGTTCCTGTCAGGGCGATCGCAAGCCGACCCATTTTTTCCAGGCCGATAGCTTCGAGTGGTATGGCATAGCGCAAATTCAGATCAACCCCAGACGCTTCTTGCGCAGCGAAATTGATATCGCCTTGACGGATGAAGTTTAGACCTAGGAATGTTGGCGACCCTGCGGTGCGGGTACGCCGAATCGCGTTGCAGAACTGATTTTGCAGATTAGGTGCATCATAGCAGGCATTGACGATGTTTTGTGCCGAGACCGCGGCGATGGCGTCTTCGATGGCGATGTTCCAATAATCCGCTGTCAGGATCAGGTTTTTAACAAAGCGTGGTTTGAAAACTAAGCCGGCGCTATAAGTCTCTGCGGTTTCTTCTTTCAGGTTTGGATTGCCACCAGAAACACCTGTGAAACGAGCCGTATTTGGGTTGCTCCAACCGACTGGAATGCCATCTGCTCGGCAGTTTGCAAGGCGGTTGGCAGGTTGCGAGCCTTGGCCGATTAGCGCGTTATCGCAGGGGTCCAATGGCGAGAACGTAGTAGGTTGTTCAGGCGAGAACAATTCACCGATATTGGGTGCGCGCACGGTCACCGAGTAGCCGCCGCGGAACCGTAGGTCTGAGACGGGTGCCCAGATTAGATCGGCCTTCCACGCAAAACTGTCGCCAATTGTCGAGTAATTGCCCCAGCGGGCTGCACCGCTGACTTCCAGCGTCTCAAAAAACGGTGCTTCGCTTAGGATAGGCAAATTTACTTCCACATAGGCTTCGCTGACATCATAAGAACCCTTGGTGCGCTGTGTACCGCCGACGTCAAAGGTTTCCCCTAAGGTCTCGCGCGCGTCCGGTCTAAAGTCGCTTTCTTCCTTTCGGTATTCCGCGCCAACGACAAACTTGACCGCTCCTCCGGGAAGGGAGAATAACTTAGCCGAGTCACCCGACACCGTACCGCTAATAACGGTTTGTCGGATCGTCGACTTTTCAACCTCTTCATAAGAAACAAAATCCCGAGATTCCTTGCTGGATTTGTTCAAACCAAACAAATTCAAAGGGCGACATTCCTTGTTTCGAGGGTCAAACGTGGTGAATTTGGTGATCTCGATATATGGGAATTGAGATGCCGGTGACGGTGGCAAGGCATTTGGGTTTAGGTTTGATCGGCAGGTCGGCCGCCCTGTTGCTGGATCGATTACCGCATCGATGGCCGCAAAATAACGGTCATCCAAGCGGGTCCACGAGCGCGTTTCCGTCCGTGTTTGACCATAGTTGAATGCCACATCATAGCGCCAACCTTCCAAATTGAAGAAGTCGCCGTCTGCCCCCGTCACAAAACGGAAAGTGCTGCGCTCGTTGGAATCACCGATATCATTGCGAACGATATCGATGTTGTCGCGTCCAATCGCCAATTGATAGGTGCTGGCAAGGGTTGGGTCAGCAGCGATTTGGGAATTGATATAATTGCGGATCTCGACAGGGATAAACGGATTGTCGCGCCGGATGAGAATCGTATCGTCAAAAGTTTTATAGACGTTGAAATAGCGTGCTTTGGAATTAACGATTTTGCCTTCGAAATAGGGCCGGAAGTTTGGACTGGCCTCATAATCAAGGAAAAGGTTGGCAACGAACTGGCCTGTGGTAGGCGTCAGATTGCTTTCGTTGAAATATTGCTCGGCACCGTCGCCGCCAATTTGGTTCTGCCCGCTAGAAATCAAGCCATCCTGAAATGGCCGAACTTTTCCGGAGTTTGTGTCTACCACCCAACAGCCAAAGAAGCGCCGCCCAATTGTGCTCTCTAAGCAGTCATTGATGCCGTTGCCATTAAAGTCGGCACCAGGAACTGAGCTCGCGCCATCAGCAAATCCAGTTCCAAATGGGTCTAATCCAATTAGGCCAAGAGTAGAGGAGATCGAAAACCGACGGTTCCCCAGAATAGCTCGCGGTGTGGCACCTTGGGCGCGCGCCACGAGGGAAGGATCTGTATTCGCGTAGCGCGGTGCACCATTTACCAAAATGGTGTTGCCAATTGTGTTGTTAGCCGTCCGCCCAGTTGGGATGGGATCACCAACTTGGAAACGCGTTGCTGGGTTTTCAGTGTTAAACGCTAGACCATTGTCCTTTGAGAAGTCCCGATCGCCATAGAGCAGGCCTTCTTGTGCATCGTATTGTGCCGCGAAGGTCAGATTACCCTTTTCGCTTTCGCCAAAATTCTTGCCATAGAGGAGGGAGCCAAAGAAACCTGGCGAGTCTCCTTGCCCGGACATCGAAGTCTGAGCAGAAACTTCAAAGCCTTCATACTTCTTTTTCGTAACAAAATTGACCACGCCCGTGACTGCATCGGACCCATAAACGGCCGATGCTCCACCCGTCAAAACATCCACGCGTTCAATCAAAGCGGAAGGAATGGTGCCAATATCAACTGCGCTTGAACCCGAAACACCCGAAACGTGGCGACGACCATTAACGAGAACAAGCGTTCGAGCGCTGCCCATACCACGCAGGTTTAATGTGGCCCGACCCGGCACACCGGTGGCTTGCTCGCCAGTTGTGGATGATGCGAGCTGCGGCAAGGTTTCAAGATAGTCGGCAACTTGAGTGACGCCCTGAGCTTCTAGTTGCGCAGCGCTAACAAAGGTGACGGGCGAAGGGCTTGCGTCGGCTGCGCGCGCAATGCGTGACCCGGTCACAACAATGACTTCGGCGGTTGGCTCTGGCGTGCTGCCACCAGCTGGGCCCGATTGAGCCCAAGCGGCACCCGCGAGAAGTGATGATGCGCAAACGCCGACGAGCAGCTTTACACGTTTTGTCGATGAATTCATTTTCCCCCCCAAGGACTAGTCACTCGAATACCTGATTTAAGAATGCTTCCAAGAGATTGTCTAGAGTTGCTCAAATAATAGTCTAATTAGTGATTATTCAGCGAGATTAAGACAGTCCCTTGCGCAAAATGAAGGCAACGCAGATAAATTGGTTGTTGTCGTTTCAGTGTGGCCCGGCTTCAGCCTCCCAGCCCCATAGACATTGCCCACAATTGCGTTACCAAGATGGATTAAGAGCGCGGCTTCATAAGCGCTCAAGGGGGGCAACATCATGGGCAAAATTGGCAAGATCGGCCTGGC
>JBEIEG010000219.1:0-4695 GCA_040383035.1 Hyphomonadaceae bacterium
CACAAAGACTTTCAGATCGCACAAATTATAAATGGCGCTGTCGCATAGGGTATGTGTGCCCTCGAGGATCACCACATCGCAGGCAGGTAGCCGGTGTGTGGCCTCGCGCCGTCCGTGAATGGTGAAATCGTAAATGGGCACGTCTAGGGCTTCGCCCGCTTTGATCGTCCTTAGATGCTGCTCCAGCAAGACGTGATCGCGCGCTTCTGGCGTGTCGAAGTCGTAGGTCGCAGGGTCAAAACCCGGCAAAGAGCGGCTGTCCTTGTAATAATCGTCTTGTGAGACAATGCGCGCCGAGAGAGGCCGCAGTAGCCCGACCAATTGCGCAGCCGTTGTCGTTTTGCCTGAGCCCGAACCGCCGCTAATGGCCACCAGATAGGGGGAAGATGTCACACCCCTTATCCGAGGCGAACGGCAGTGCCGCTGGCTGCTACCATCATCATCGTCCCTTGATGGACGCCACCTTCGAAATCGATGGATACGCCTATGACGGCATCTGCACCCAAGGATTTTGCTTCAATCATCAGCTCATCAATCGCGACTTGGCGCGCTTCGCGTAGGGTCTTTTCGTAAGCACCACTGCGACCCCCGATCACGTCGCGAATACCAGCAAACAAATCGCGGAATACGTTGGCCCCAATCACAGCTTCGCCGGCGACGACGCCCAGATAATGGGTAACTTTTCGGCCTTCTACAAAATCAGTCGTGGTTACGATCATCTGACTCTCCTTCGATTGTCTCTTTCGTCTAAACCGCTTCGGCGAACCTAATTGCTTTCAGGGTCTTTCAGAACCGCAGCAGGCATAGTGCCGACAAAAGTCTGCACATTACAGCCATAGCCGGGCTTCAGGCGCGCTTCGGCTTGGTTGAGGCCGGAAAAATTCACGATCACCCGCTCATCCATATAAACAATTTGTGCGCCATCTATCTGAGGACCAATTTCGCTGCGGCAGGCCTTCTCATCACGGTTTTGGACATAAAGGCAGCTACACATTTGTCGGGCGATAAAGCCGGCACCGATCTCGCCATACTTGCGGGCTTGATAGCCAACCGCCAGCACGACGACGAATATGGCAACAAGGACGATGCCAACGATCGTGGAAAAAGAAGGCAGTTTGCGCACAGGCCGTAGAACCTTATAAAGAGAGTTGTTAGAGACCAGCCTAATCCGGTCTGTCCAATTCATCTAGAGGCTTATGATGCGCCGCGCCATGCGTCCCAGCAGAAACTTTCCAACCCTTTCCCGTCCAGTCTGGCTTGGCCTTGCCTTTTGCGCGACTGTCGCCGTTGGCCTAGGCACTTATGTCGTTGCTCAAGACGGCCAAAAGGCGCAAATGGCCGCCTATGCCAAGGGCCCTTTGGTGCCTCTGCCGCCCCAGCCAAAGGGCGTGCCTTTTCCAACTGAAGCTTGGCCGAGGGGGCAAGCGCCTGAAGCGGCAGCGCGGGTGATCAAGACCCAGTTTGATCAAGCGTTCAACAACTCGGACTCCCCTATGGGTCAGACGCGTGCTGTTATCATCGTTCAAGGCGGACGGGTGGTTGCCGAACGTTACTCAACCGGTTTTGATGAGAAATCGAAGCTGGTTTCTTGGTCCATGGCCAAAAGCGTGACCGCTAGCCTTGTCGGCATCGCCATGCTGGACGGCAAGCTCAAACTTGATCAACCCTTGAACGATCCCTTGTGGGATGATGGCGATCCCCGCCGCGACATCACCATCCGTCAGGCCCTGCATATGAGTGACGGGCTGCGCTGGCGGGAAGATGGCTATGCCGATCCCGTTTCTAACGATGCGGCGAAAATGTTGTTTGGCCCGGGTCGAGAGAACATCGTGGCTTATGTCACCGATCGTCCGACAGAGTTTAAGCCAGGCGAGAAGTGGCGCTATTCCTCTGGCACCACGAATTTGATTTCAGCGGCGGTCGCCCGTGCAGTGTCACCGCGTAACTTGAAAGATCCAACCGGGGCTGAGGGCTATCGTAATTTCATGTATGATCGGCTGTTCCGACCCATTGGTATGAATAATGTGGCCGCTGAGTTTGATCTGGCGGGAAATTTCTATGCATCCTCCTTGATGCATGCGACTGCGCAAGACTGGGCTCGCTATGGCCTGCTCCATCTGCGGGACGGGGTTTGGGACGGCAAACGCATTTTGCCAGAGGGGTATGTCGATTTCTTGCGGACGCCAACCACCGCAGAGGGCGCCACATCCTATGGGGCGCATTGGTGGCTGAGCCTGCCCAATAAGCAGGGCACCTTGAAGAATGGCCCCTATGATTCGTTTGAGGCACATGGTTTCCAAGGTCAGTGGATTGGGGTGATTCCATCCAAAGATTTGGTGATTGTCCGCTTGGGCCTGATGGCCGACGAATCAGGCTGGGATACGTTGGATGCGTGGCTGCAACCAATTGTGGATGCCTTTCCCGCCGTCACCCAGCCCTAAGGGCCGCTGACACCCCAATAAAGCGACTAGAATCGCGGGAATCCTCTTCATCTTCATGAAGAATCCCTAGCGGCTGTCTGGCTGCGTTAATCTCTCCTTAACTGAAAAATACATTTTGCGTGAAAAACCCCATTGACCGCTGCAGCAAGCCACATCCACTATATATGGTGTCTTGCTCAGGGGGCGGGCGCAAATTCTAGGCAGAACGCCGAATCATCCCACTCTGCGCAAACATGTGAGTCGCGCGAACGAACTTGTGTGCACCGCCACATTAGGGGCTGTTCAAAGGCTGGGGAATCGGGTGTTCTGATCGGCTGACGGGCCGCGTAACGATTTGGGAGCAGGAAGTATGAACGGGAATGATGCAGCCACCGCTAATGCCATTGAAGCTGTCGCCAGCGCAGCACCGGCAATTGCGCGCCGTGCAGTCCATCGTGGCAAGCCTAAAGCCGTTCAGCTTCGGATCGTAGAAAGCGTTAAGGTCGACCGGTCGCGCGATGCGCTATTGACCGATTTCGGCAAAACCACCTTGGAAGACCGCTATTTGCTGCAAGGCGAAAGCTACCAAGACATGTTTGCCCGCGTTGCCACCGCCTATGCTGACGATATCGCGCACGCCCAGCGCCTCTATGATTATATCTCCAGATTGTGGTTCATGCCCGCAACGCCAGTCCTGTCCAACGGCGGGGCAGAACGCGGCTTGCCCATCTCGTGCTTCTTGAATTCGGTGGACGACAGCCTTGATGGCATCGTACAGTCTTGGAACGAAAATGTTTGGCTGGCCTCTAATGGCGGTGGCATCGGCACCTATTGGGGCGGCGTGCGCTCCATCGGTGAAAAGATCGGGGCCAACGGCCACACCAGCGGCATCATCCCCTTCATTCGCGTGATGGATTCCTTGACGCTGGCGATCTCTCAAGGTTCTCTACGTCGCGGCTCGGCGGCTGTTTATCTCGACGTTCACCATCCTGAGATCGAAGAATTCCTTGAAATCCGCAAGCCCTCGGGCGATTTCAACCGCAAGAGCTTGAACCTGCATCATGGTATCAACATCACCGACGACTTCATGGAAGCCGTGCGCAGCGATGGTGACTTCGACCTGATCAGCCCCAAGACCAATGATGTCGTGCGTACCGTCAAGGCGCGCAAAATCTGGCAGAAAATCTTGGATCTGCGCCTGCAAACGGGCGAGCCTTATTTGTTGTTCGTCGACACCGTCAACAAAGCCATGCCAGCCCACCAACGCAAGCTCGGCTTTAAGGTCCGTCAATCAAACCTCTGCAGCGAAATCATGCTGCACACCGGTAAGGACCATTTGGGCAAGGACCGCACAGCAGTCTGCTGTCTCTCTTCGCTCAATGCCGAGACCTATATGGAGTGGAAGGACGATCCAAACTTTATCGAGGACATTTTCCGTTTCCTCGACAATGTGTTGGAAGACTTCATCCAGCGCGCGCCTGATGAGATGGAACGCGCAACCTATTCGGCCTTCCGCGAGCGGTCGGTCGGTTTGGGCATCATGGGCCTACACTCTTTCTTGCAAGCTCAAGGCGTTCCGTTTGAAAGCGCTATGGCAAAGAGCTGGAATATGCGGATCTTTAAGCAAGTCCGCCAAGCAGCAGACGCGGCTTCTGTGAAGCTGGCGCAAGAGCGTGGACCTTGCCCAGACGCGGCCGAACAAGGCGTGATGGCCCGCTTCACCCATAAGCTGGCGATTGCCCCGACCGCTTCGATCTCGATCATTTGTGGTGGCACCAGCGCTGGCATTGAGCCAATCCCAGCTAATATCTATACTCACAAGACCCTTTCGGGCTCTTTCTCGGTCAAAAATCCGTATCTAGAGAAGCTGTTGGACACCAAGGGCCTCAATAGTGATGCGACTTGGACCTCAATCCTTGAGAATGAAGGGTCTGTCCAGCATCTTGAGTGTCTGACAGAGCTGGAGAAGTCGGTCTACAAGACCGCCTTTGAATTGGATCAGCGCTGGGTGATCGAACTGGCAGCTGACCGCACGCCCTATATCTGCCAAGGCCAGAGCCTCAACGTCTTTATTCCCGGCGATGTCGATAAGTGGGACCTACACATGCTCCATTGGTCGGCTTGGGAAAAGGGTATCAAGAGCCTGTATTACTGCCGCTCTAAGTCCATCCAACGCGCCCAAATCGCGGGCTCGGCCAATAAGGGCGAGGACGTTGTGGATATGGAAAGCAGCGCGCCTACCAATTATGACGAGTGCTTGGCCTGCCAATAACGG
>JBEIEG010000220.1:0-4674 GCA_040383035.1 Hyphomonadaceae bacterium
AAAAAGCGCGCCTAACTGAGCTGCAGGGGCACGAGCGCTGCGATATTTGGGGTCTACGCGCTCCTGCCCCTGCTCGTTTTGCGGACAATAGTGACACGTCTACTTTGCGCAAGGAATGACGTTTCAACTTTGCTTTGACATCGACTGCGAGGGGAGACTCAAACTTGAAGTGCGAATTTCCAATGATTTTAGGGGTATCTGATAGGCCCCTATTTTAATCTTTCAGACCTGACCGAACTAAATGCCAACCGCTTTAAGCCAATTGATCATCGCGCTTTGCTGAAACCGGGACTGAAAAATCGATTGGGCGGAACAGCGTCCCACGCCATTCCGCCCATTCTCTAGATGTTGGCCTAGCCTAAAGCTTGATCTTGAAATCGAGACCGAATGTGCGTGGCTCGATATAGAAACCTGTGACGCCTCGTACAGGGTCCAAGCCTTTCCAGAAGAGCCGTTCGCTATCGAACAAATTGCGTGCCCACAAGGAAACCGACATTTCGGCTCCGTTCGACAGCTCGATTTGGCTGAGCGCGATACGTCCGTTGCTCACAACACCACCATCTCCTTTTGGGGAAGGAATGGTTACCTTATTGGTGATGGGATCATAGGCAACGTCAGTCCGGCTAACGTAGAAACCGTCATCCGCATTAAAGCTCAGATGGGCGGTAAAGTTGGCACCAAACATTGGGCGGTTGTAGTCAAAAGAGATGCTGCCCGAATTCTCTGGTGTGTTGGTTTGGCGGATCGGGATTGGAATCGTGATGATCCGGCCATCAGCCTGAGGAAACGGATTGGCTGTGTCGGGGATTGTGACCTTGTTATAGGCATAGCTCGTCGAAATGGTCAGCTCGTCAGTGACCGCCCAAGTTCCGTCAAATTCGAAACCTGCAATATCGCCCTCGCCCGGCGCATTGGTAGCCTCTTGCGTGGTGCGGGTCGTTGTCAGAATGTTGCCATTCGCATCGCGTTGTTGATAACGCGCGCTAAAGTCCAGCTGGATCCCCGTATAGGTACCGGAGTAAACAGCCGCATTGAGGCGCAAGTTACGGTCAAACAATTCTGCCTTGCCGCCGATTTCAAATACTTCAACCTCCTCTGGGCCGAATGGCGAGTAGGTCAGCGAACGAGAGTTCGCACCGCCTGAACGGAAGCCAGTTGCATATTTGGCATAAGCCATAATTGTATCGCTGAAGTCCCAAGCCAAATTGACCATTGGATCAAAACGATCATCCGAATAGTCCAATAATTGTGGGCCTGTGACACCGTTGACCGTTGGCGCGCGTCCGTTGACGATCGTCAGCGCCCCGACCTTCTCGTCATGGGAATAACGACCACCAAGTGTCAGATGAAGTCGGTCAGCGAACATGGCTGGCGTGTAGGTCCCTTGGGCGAAGGCACCCACGCTGGTGCTTTCCACATTGCTGACCCGGTCATAAGGGATTGCCGCATAATTGATCGGCAGAAGTTCGGTTGTGGTACCTTCGCGATTGGTGAACCGGTTTGTGAAAAACGCTTGTGCGTTATCGGCGACGTTTTCCACAAAGTAGGTGGCGCCAACGACATACTTAAGACGCTCTGTCTCACTGGAGAGTTGGATTTCGTGGCTGGTCTGGTCCTGCACGAATTCAGCGGTACTGACGCGCGAGAAGGACTGACCCGTGAACCCAATGGTTGCGGATTGCGACAAGCTGGTAAAGGCGGTCGGGCTCGCATTATCCCATTGATCTTGGTACAGCTCACGGAAAGCCGAGATCGTTTTTAGCTTCAGGGTATCCGAGAGGTCCCACTCAAGCGTCAAGCGGTGTCCAGATTGATCGCCACTGCTTGGTTCTTGCGGCGCTCCGATCACACCGCGGGTCGCGCGGCCGGCTTGAACAACAGGCAGGCCTGGCAAGGCTGCCGTCCCACCGGCAATCAATTGTTGATAGATCGTGGTACTTTCGTCGAAGCTAGTGTCGAACGCATATTCTGCCCGCATAGAATCGTTTGGCTTCCAAAGTGCCGCCAAGCGAAGGCCACCGCGCGAGATTTCGCCATAATCATTGGCTTGGGCAAGTGGATTACTCACAAGTCCGTCGCGGCCAATCACTACCGCGTCAATCTTGGCAGAAATGCCACGGAACTCAGGCAGATCGACCCGCAATTCGGACTTGTAGGAACCAAAATTGCCGACACCAACGGTCGCCTCAGCGCGGAACTTGCCGCTCGGACGACGGGTGACAATGTTGACCGCACCCCCGGCGGTGTTGCGGCCAAACAATGTACCTTGCGGACCCTTTAGAACTTCAATGCCTGTAATTTCATACAAGGAAGTGCCGAGCCCTTGTGGGCGGCCCATGTAAACGCCGTCAATATAAACGCCTACACCTTGATCGCGGGCTGGCTGGTTGGAGTCGGTCATGACACCAACACCGCGGATATTGATGATCAAAGCCCCTGGACGTGTGAAGAACGGCTTCACCGACAGGGACGGGATCGACCCATCACCCATATCCAAAAGGGAAGTCACCCGCCGGTTCTCGAGACCGCGTGCGGTTAAAACGGAAATCGAAATTGGCGTGTCTTGAAGATTTTCGACGCGACGCTGCGCGGTCACAATTACCGTCTCAAGACGGCCATCATCAGAACTCGCCGCCGCTTGAGATTGTTCATTTGCAACGGAGCTGACTTGGGTGGCCGCTTGTGGATCAGCTGCCAGTGCTGGACTTGCTGCAAGGCCCACGAACCCACTCATTACCGCAAGAATAGCACGCATACTGGTGGTGCCAAGAATTGATTTTGTGATGCTCATTGCATGTCCCCGACAGACGGCCTAGCGCCGTGATAGGGGCAACGACTATCGAGGGGTTATGTCAGAGCGGTAACATAAATTTGAATAAGCATTAATCATTTTGTCGCGGTTGCGTAAAACCACAGTCGCAAATTGCCTGATAACACGGAGACTTGTCCTTACCTAACGTCAATCTGCAGACGAGCCCCGTTACCCGATATTGCTCATTCCGCGCCACCTAGGCCGCTCATGATGCCAGCGCAAATGCTGGTCTACAAAGGTTGAGGTGAAACAATAGCTATAATCATAGCCGTTTTGCATCCCGATGGTGGCTATTTGCTTGGCGGCCTCGCAGGCGTGCACCGGCAGATGCGTTTTTTGTTGGACCTCTAGAAATGGGTCCGCGGTGCCTTGGTCAGCTAAAAGGTCGGGCAGCCGCCTGCCCTCTTCAATCAGCGCATAGACACCCCGGCTCCCGCCCAAATAAGCTGTCAGAGCCCCCTGCCCCCAACGTCGCCATCTTCGGCCTAAAATGCGGGCGCGGTTGGTTTACTCAAGCGCGAACTAGCCGCAGCTACGGCTCGGCCACAGCCTGCCTTCAATCAATTCAGTGTGGACCGAGTTTCCGGATTGACGTTGCCGCCCGAGCAAAGGCAAGTTGAACGCTATAACAGCGCGCCAAAAAGGCAGCATCAATTTGGGAGGCTCATCATGTTGGCATCAAACCGCAAGTCCCGGAAGCTTTGGCTTAAGGCAAGTGCGCTCTTTAGTGTTGGCCTGCTTACTTGGTCGCCTGTGGCCCAAGCCCAAGTCACTGGTGCTGCAACCCCGCAAACCATTGCCGCCAATCGGGCTTTCTCAGCCACCTTGCCTTGGGACAATACAAGCGAGGATGAACTGGCCAAGCGTGGCTTTGTCGCCACCTTAGACGACCCCCTGATCCGCAATGCTGCCGGCAAAGTCGTTCTGGATCTTTCTGCCTATGATTTCGCCCAAGGTGCCGCGCCTGAAACCGCCAACCCCAGCCTGTGGCGGCACGCGGCGCTTCTGCGCATGCATGGTCTGTTCAAGGTCGCACCCAAAATCTGGCAAGTGCGCGGGTTTGATATCTCTGTCATGTCGATCATCGAAACTGACACAGGCTATATCATTATCGATCCACTGACGGTGGCTGAAACCGCCAAAGCCGCCATGGGCCTTGTCAAAAAACATGTTGGCGACAAACCTATTCACGCCGTGATTTACTCCCATAGCCATGCTGACCATTTTGGCGGCGTCAAAGGCATTGTGAGTGAAGCCGACGTCCAATCGGGCAAAGTGAAGATCATCGCGCCTGCTGGCTTTATGGAACATGCCGTTAGTGAGAATCTGATTGCAGGCCCTGCCATGAGCCGCCGCGCCGTCTTCCAATTTGGCACGACACTCGAGCGCGGCCCAGCAGGGCAAGTGGGTGCTGGGATCGGGATGGAAGTTCCTGTCGGAGGTTCGCTCGGCCTCATCGCACCAACCGACACGATTGAACGAACCGGTCAGACCATGACTGTCGACGGAATGAAGATTGAGTTCCAAGTAACACCGGGAACCGAAGCGCCGGCTGAAATGAACTTCTTCTTCCCAGACCTCGGCGCATTATGCTTGGCAGAAAATGCCAATGTGACCATGCACAACATCCTCCCCCCTCGCGGGGCCTTGGTGCGCGATTCAAAAGCTTGGGCCGATTATCTGACCGAAAGCATGAATTTGTTTGGCGCGCGCACCGAGGTGATGTTTGTCTCGCACGGTTGGCCGCGTTGGGGGCGGCAGGACGTGGCGACCTATGTCGCTAATCATCGCGACGCCTATAAATATCTGCACGACCAATCCGTGCGCCTGATGAACCAAGGCATGACGGCGACCGAGATTGC
>JBEIEG010000221.1:0-4671 GCA_040383035.1 Hyphomonadaceae bacterium
GAAATTGATGCCAAGCCTGAGCTTGAAATCTATGCCGACGATGTTCAATGCGCGCATGGCAATACGATTGGGGCGCTGGATGATCAGGCCCTATTCTATATGCGACAGCGCGGCATACCTGAGGCCCAAGCTAAGGCCCTATTGGTGGAAGCTTTTGTAACCGAGGTCTTTGATGCGATTGAGCATGAGGGCGTACGCGACTGGTTTTCGGGTCTGGCGCGGTCGTGGTTAGAGGCGACTTCTTCATGAACGCCCAAACCCCAACCAATCCTGCCGCCTTTGATGTCGCTAAAGTGAGGGCGGAATTCCCGATCCTGACCCGAACAATCCATGGCAAGCCCTTGGTCTATCTTGATAGCGCGGCCAGTGCGCAAAAGCCTGAAAGCGTCATCTCGGCCATGGCCGACTTCCAGCGCACCTCTTACGCCAATGTCCATCGCGGGCTGCATACCTTGGCGAACGAAGCGACCCAAGCATTTGAAGATGCCCGCGCCAAAGTCGCGCGCTTCATCCATGCTGGTAGTGCGGAAGAGATTGTCTTCACCAAGAGTGCAACCGAAGCCATCAATCTGGTGGCCGCTGGGATCAGTCAAAGCCTAAAGCCGGGCGACGAGATTGTGATCTCTGAGATGGAGCATCATGCCAACATCGTGCCTTGGCACATGGCAGCCCAGCGTTCCGGCGCGGTGCTGAAATGGGCGGCGATCACGCCGCTAGGCGCGCTGGATATGGACTCACTTGCAGCCCTCATTGGTCCGCGCACGAAAATGGTCGCGATCAGCCATATGTCGAATGTGTTGGGCAGCGTGCAGGATGTCGCGACAGTCGTGGCGCTTGCCCATCAAGCTGGGGCGCAAGTTCTGATTGATGGCTGTCAGGGCGTTGTGCACCAAAGCGTCGATGTTCAAGCCATTGGTGCCGATTTCTACGCCTTCTCCGCGCACAAGATTTATGGGCCGACGGGCATTGGTGTGCTGCACGGCACACCAGAGGCCCTAAACCGCTTGCCACCTTGGCAAGGTGGCGGTGAGATGATTGAGATCGTCTCGAAAGAGCTGATTACCTATAATGTGCCGCCATTCCGGTTTGAAGCGGGTACGCCTGCCATCACTGAAGCTGTGGGCTTAGGTGCTGCGGTCGATTGGATGATGGCGCAGGATCAAGCGGCAATGCATGTCCATGAACAAGCTTTGTTAGACCATGCGTTAGCATCCTTGCGCGGCATTAATGGCATCAGCCTTTATGGCACCGCGCCGGGCAAGGGTGGCATCATTGCCTTCAATATCGATGGCGCGCACCCCCATGATGTCGCCCAAGTGTTGGACCGTTATGGTGTCGCCGTACGGGCGGGTCATCACTGTGCCCAACCCCTAATGAAGGTACTCGGCGTTACCGCCACCGCACGGGCGAGTTTTGCTGCCTATACCAGTTTCGAAGATGTCGACGCCTTTGTTGAAGCGCTTGCTAAAGCGCGCGATTTTTTGCTGTAAGGTCACCCCATGAGCGATGAAACCACCACCTCACGAGATATGCTGGACGTGTCCAGTCCACCCATCGTCCAGCCCGATCGGGAACCGTCCGATTTGCCGCCTGAAGAAATCGCCCGCTTGACGGACGATTTGATCGACGCGTTCAAGACGGTCTATGACCCAGAAATTCCGGTCGATGTCTATGAATTAGGCTTGATCTATAAGGTTGATCTGAAGGCCGGCGGCCATGTCGATATCGACATGACTTTGACTGCGCCTGCTTGCCCTGTGGCCGGCGAACTCCCAATTATGGTAGAAGATGCTGCTAAGACGGTGAATGGGATCAATTCTGCCAAGGCGATTGTGACCTTTGATCCGCCTTGGACCCAAGCGCGCATGAGCGATGAAGCCCGTTTGGCTTTGAATATGTTATAGGTAGCCATGATGAATACGCCTGAGCTCGTCCCGACCCGCACCCGCCGCCCGCGCCCGCAAGTGGTTAGCCTGACAGACGCCGCCGCTGAGCGCGTGCGCGATGTGATGGCCAAGTCTGAAAAACCCTATCTGCGTGTTGGCATCAAAAATGGTGGCTGCGCAGGGATGGAATATGTCATGGCCTATGCCGACGCCCCAGACCCCCTCGATGAAGTGGTGGAAGATAAGGGCGTCAAAATCTTGGTCGCATCTAACGCGATTTTGTTCTTGGTCGGCTCCGTCGTCGATGTGGAGAACACGAAGTTGCACTCAAAGTTCGTTTTCAAAAACCCCAATGAAACCGATGCCTGCGGCTGTGGTGAGAGCGTGACCATCGTGCCGGCCACTGCTGAGGCCTGATTTTGACGAAGAAGGCAAAAGCCAATCCTGAACTCGATGCCCTTATCGCGACCGCGCAGGACTTGTTTAGCGGCCTAGGCGATATTCGGGTGCGCAAGATGTTTGGGGGTGCCGGCGTCTATTATGACGGTCGCATGTTTGCTTTGCTTGCCGACAATGAGATTTATCTGAAAGCCGACCGGATTAATGATCCGAAGTTTAATGCCCATGACTGCCCGCCCTTTCACTATGACAAAGGGACAGGTGAGATCATGACCATGTCCTACCGGGCGATGCCAGAGACTGCCTTTGATGATGCAGATGAAGCCTTAGCTTGGGCGAAATTGGGCATTGAGGCCGCTGCCCGCGCACAAAAGTAGAGGCAGCGGATTTGGACCTATCTGCCATCCAACGGATCGAACAGGCGACTGCAAAAGGCTGGCCCGCCGCGCGAATGGATAGGATTGATGGGTGGCACGTTTTTTCTGGCTTGGGTTTTGTCGGGCGTACCAATTCCTGCTGGCCGCTGACTTACGAGGGCAGTTCGGTGGAAGCCTCCATCGATCGGGTCGAGGCTCATTATCACGCTCTAGGCTTAGCCCCACAATTTAAACTGGTGACCGGTGGAGCTGATCCATTAGATTTAAGCGATAGGCTAGCTCGGCGCGGCTATCGCGTCGTTAGTCAGGTGGCTGTGATGACCCGTGAAGGGCAGATGGCTGCACCTGAACACTTGGTGGATATTGAGCCAAAGGTCACTGCTGACTTCATCCAGATTGTTTCAGAAACAAGCCATTCCGGTGGCGATGGGCAAGAGCGGGTGGATATTCTGAGCCGGGTCCCAAACCCGTCTGCTTTTGGGATCGTTCGACAAAACGGGGTATTGGCGGCGGCCGGCTTATGCACCTTTGCTGGCGATAGCGCGGGCATTGCTGCCATGCGCACACAAGCGGATTATCGTAATCGCGGCCTTGCCCGTTCGATCCTGCGCGCGATCATGGGGCGCGCTTATAAGACTGGCTATCGGCTGTTCTGGTTGCAAGTTGAAACCAATAATGCGCCCGCGCTTCACCTTTACCAGAACGAAGGCTTTGCCACTGCCTATCAGTATCAGACCCTGCGTTTAGAGCGTTAAAGTCAAAGCGCGTTCTAATTTAACATGCACCACCTTGCGCTACCCCTTGCTACTCCTAACATATGAGCGTCCTTTGGTGCGCGCATGTAGCGACACAAAGATTGTATGGAGGCTTAGATGGCTTTGAACACACGTTTTGCGGCTTTGGCATTAATTGGCGTTGCTGCAACATCGGTTTCAGGATGTGGCTATAACACCATTCCAACTCAGGAAGAGGCCGCAAAGGCTGCTTGGGCAGAAGTTCAGACCCAATATCAACGCCGCTCCGATCTGGTTCCAAATTTAGTTGCGACCGTCAAAGGCGCCGCCGAGCAAGAAAAAAGCGTGCTGACAGCTGTTACAGAGGCACGCGCTTCTGCCACTCAGCCAAGGTTTGACGCTTCAACCATTACGGACCCTCAAAAATTCCAAGAGTTTCAAGCGGCCCAAGGGCAATTGTCCGCTGCTTTAGGACGTTTGATGAGCATTCAGGAAAACTACCCAGAGCTTCGTTCGTTGGAAGGCTTTACTGCCCTGCAATCGCAACTTGAGGGAACGGAAAACCGCATCGCGATTGCGCGTCGCGACTATAATGCCGCCGTGCAGACCTATAACACCACCTTGCGGACTTTCCCGAGCGTGGTTTGGGCCAAGACAGCGTTTTCGTCCTCACAGCCCATGCAGCTCTTCCAAGCTACGGCGGGCTCTGAAAAACCGCCCGAAGTGAAGTTCTAAGCGCGTGACCACCTTCGCCGTGCTGCGGCCTACAAAAGGTGCTCTGCACCGGTTGGGGCTTGGCGTTCTGTTTGCACTCAGCTTGATGGCCGCTTGCTTGGCGGCGAACCCCGCTTGGGCGGCCGATCCTAAATTCCCGGTCCTGACAGGCCGGGTTGTCGATGACGCCAATATCATTCCCGAAGAGATGGAAGGCGAACTCATTGCGCAATTGGAAGCGTTGGAGGCGAAGTCCTCTGACCAACTGGTTGTGGTGACCGTCCCTAGTCTTCAAGGGTTTGAGATTGAGGAATATGGCTACAAGCTGGGTCGGGCTTGGCAAATTGGGCAAGGCGAACGTCTCAACAATGGGGTGATCCTGTTGGTGGCACCCACTGAGCGCAAAGTGCGGATTGAAGTTGGCTATGGCCTAGAAGGTGTCCTGACGGACTATTTTTCTAGCCAAATCATTCGCGAAACGATCGTGCCAGCCTTCAAAGCGGGTGACATGCCTGGTGGCATTGTTGCCGGTGCAGAGGCGATCGAGCAGATTTTGACAAC
>JBEIEG010000222.1:0-4648 GCA_040383035.1 Hyphomonadaceae bacterium
AAAATGTCGTTGCGCTTCTACATGAACCTTGGACACCAGCGGGCAGGTGGCATCAACGAAAATCATGTTGCGGCGTGAGGCCTCTTCCGGCACCGATTTGGGCACGCCATGGGCCGAGAAAACGACGGGGCGGTCGGTTGGACATTCTTCTAATTCTTCAACAAAAACAGCGCCTAAACGTTTGAGTCTTTCCACGACATGGACGTTGTGGACGATCTCGTGGCGGACATAAACCGGCGCGCCCCACTTCTCAATCGCGCGCTCAACAATCTGGATTGCGCGGTCGACGCCGGCGCAAAAGCCCCGCGGTGCAGCCAGTAAAATCGTCAAAGGAGGGGTGGGGGCTGTAACTTCCGACATGATTTCTCCGGTGGCATTGCCTTGTTGGCGCCGCATTGCGTTGCTTGAAGCAAGTCTGACCTCTAAAGACATGGTCTATAATTGCGGCAGTGCCAAGATGGTCTGCTTCGCTTCTTCTGTGGAATGCAACATGCGCCCCCAAGCTATTGCCTTTGTGATCACTTCGTCCATCCTTTTTGCCGCGTGCTCGTCCTTGCCTTTCATGGGCAATCGTGAGGGTCGCGACAAGGCCCCACCGCCGATGTCAGAAGCCGATGCGCCAGCCGCAGAAGCGCCAAAGCCTGCGGTCGAGGCACAGGCGGGCGATGCCGAAACGTTGGAGACCCCCGTCGGGCCACCCCGCAAGCGCGGTTTCTTTTCTGGGGTCGCCAAAGCCCTCGGAAGTGATTCCGGCGTCGCCAACGTTGGGCCGTGCCCAGCGGTGCGCGTGCTGTATGACGCTCAGCGTTTTGTAGAGCTTGATGGCCCAGAGCGGTTTGAGAATGTCGGCTATACGGGCGAGATTTTGAACGTAAATTCCGATTGCCGCTATGTCGGCAGCGATCCGATTGCCATCAATCTGGAATTGGATATGGCATTTGGCAAAGGCCCTAAGGCTAAAGGTGCCTACAAGGATGCGAAATATTGGGTGACTGTGACGCGCAAGGACATCGCCGTCATCAGCCGTCAAGTCTATACACAGCGCGTGATCGTGCCAGCGGGCACCGACCGCGTCGCGCTGAAGTCTTTACCGATTGCAATCGAAATTCCCCGGGCGAACAAAGACATTGCCGGGGCGAACTTTGAAGTGCTGGTCGGCTTTGAATTGACGCCCGAGCAATTAGACTTCAACCGCAATGGCAAGCGCTTCCGTGTGGATGCTGGCGTCCCGCGCTAAAGGTCCCTGTTCATGACCCATTTTGCGTTTCAATTAGCCCACAAGCTGGGTGATGCCTTTGTTGATCTGGGCTTAAGCCCGGATTTGGGTGCGGTTGTGCGAGCCCAAAAGGCTGAGTTTGGCCATTTTCAGTGCAATGGGGCGATGGCCGGGGCTAAACAAGTCGGCAAGAACCCGCGTGAGATCGCAACGGCGATTGCAGGAAGATTGAGCCAGGACCCCGATATTGCCCGCGTCGAAGTGGCCGGTCCCGGGTTTTTGAACATCACTTTGTCCGACACGGCTTTGATCCGCCAAGCAGAGGCGATTGGCGAAGATGGTCGCGCTGGGGCGCAAGTGGTTGAGTTGCCGCGCCGGGTCATCGTGGACTATGCGGGGCCAAATGTGGCTAAGTCCATGCATGTCGGCCATTTGCGGGCGACCATTATTGGCGACAGCATCAAGCGCCTCTATCGCTTCCGCGGCGATCAGGTTTGGGGCGATGCCCATTTTGGCGATTGGGGCTTTCAGATGGGCCTGTTGATTGCCAGCTTGGCGCAAGAACTGCCAGACCTTCCTTATTTCGATGCGGATTTTACGGGACCCTATCCAGAAGCAAGCCCGGTGCAGTTAGCCGACCTAGAGCGCATCTATCCAGCCGCTGCTGCCTTAGCCAAAACCGATGTGGAGGCCCGCGACCGTGCCCGCAAAGCCACGGCAGAACTGCAAGCAGGCAGACCCGGCTATCGGGCGCTGTGGCAGCATTTTGTCGCCGTCTCTCGCGGCGCGCTGGTGCGCGAATTTGCCGCCCTTGGCGTGACCTTTGATCTGTGGCTTGGCGAAAGCGATGCCGATCCGCTGATCCCGGACATGATCACGGACTTGGAAGCAAAAGGCCTATTGCAAGACGATCAAGGCGCTCGGGTTGTGTTTGTGCACGACAAGATGGTGCCGAAGAAAGATGGCAGCGAAGGGCCAAATGTCGCGCCTTTGCTGGTGGTGTCATCTGAGGGTTCTGCCATGTATGGCACGACCGATCTTGCGACCATCGTGGACCGGGTAAAGCGCTTCAATACGGACTTGATCATTTATTGCGTTGATCAACGCCAAGCCGATCACTTCGAAACCGTGTTTCGTGCAGCAGACAAGGCTGGCTACATGCCGCGTGAGGGTCTCGACCACATCGGCTTCGGCACGATGAACGGCCAAGACGGCAAGCCCTTCAAAACCCGCGAGGGCGGCGTTTTAAAGCTGCATGACCTTATCACCCAAGTGCAGGAAAAAGCCCAAGCTAAGATTGATGAGGCAGGCGTTGGCCAAGATTGGCCGAAGGATGAGCGCGCCGACATCGCGCACAAGGTTGGAATTGCAGCGCTGAAGTTCGCGGACTTACAGAATTTCCGCGGCACATCCTATATTTTCGACCTTGATCGGTTTTTGAGCTTTGAGGGCAAGACCGGACCTTATCTGCTTTATGCCGCCGTCCGAATCAAATCGATTTTGCGCAAAGCCGATGAGGCGGGCTTTGCTGCTGGTCCTGTGGTGAAGCTGGAAGGCGCAGAGCGGGATCTAATTTTGGTCCTCGATGGGTTTGAGCATGCACTGCGTGGGGCTTATGACAAGCGCGCACCCCATATTCTGGCGGATCACGCTTACAGCTTGGCGGGGGCGTTTTCTGCCTTTTACGCTGCCTGTCCGATCATGAATGCTGCAGAGGCTGATTTGCGGGCGTCGCGCTTAACCTTGGCGAAAGCGACTTTGACCCAATTGCTAATCGCTCTGGACCTTCTCGGCATTGAAGCGCCTGAGCGGATGTGAGATCTAGAGCGCGTTTTGATCCTTTAGGATCAAAGTTGCGCGCCAAATAAGGATTAGCGGGGCTGGCTCTGATAAATTGGGTCCAGCCTGTCACGGCGACCCGGCAATTCTGCGGTGATGGCGGCGCGCTGGTCTGGCGTAAACCGCATCCATTGCGCGATCTCGGGCAAAGTACGGTAACAGCCCAAGCAGAGGCCTGACTGAGGCTCTACACAGCAGACTTTGATACAGGGCGTTGCGATGGGTTCGGCCACTCTAGGCCCCAAAACCTGGAATAAGTGCCACGATCCCAGCTAAGGCCCCAAGCTCTGCTGCAATGGCACTGGCCCCCAAGGCATCGCCTGTCTGACCGCCCAAATGCTTGCGCGCAGTCAACGCAATCGCCCCAGCCCCCAAGACCGTGCCGATTACGGCACCAACAGCAGGCCCGACAAAGCTCAGTTGAAATGCTAGGATCACACAAACGCCGCTGATCACGGCCCCCATGATCGTCGCAGTCGTTGCTTCGGTCGCAGTGGGTTGTCCGGCCGAAGCGGAAATCCCTTCATCGGTAGCGGGCTTCAGCAGCGTCATGACATGGACTAGAGCGGTGCGTGCCAAGGTCCCGCTGATGATGAGACACAGGCCTGCCTGCCAGGGTTGGGCAATCTCAGCCACCAGAAAGATTTTGAGAATGATCGCCAAGAGAAGGGCGACGCCCCCAAAGGTGCCGATGCGGGAATCGCGCATGATGGCAAGGCGCCCGGTGACCGTCTTCCCTCCACCGACCCCATCAAAGAAATCCGCAAAGCCATCTTCATGGAACGCACCGGTGGTGACGACTTGGGATGCCACAGCCAAAGTCGCCGCGACATGGACACTGCCATTAAACAACCACATGGCTAGCCCATATGTCAGTGCACCGATGATACCGGTCACGAGGCCAGCAACGGGCGCAGCCTGAAAGGCCCGCGTAATACGCTCCCTTGGCAAGTCTTCCGGCCAAGTCACCGGTAAACGCGTGAAGAATATCAAGCAAATTCTGGCGTCATCAATAATGCGCATGGCGCGACTCAACTTTGGCTTATTTTGTTGGAACGTCTTTTGGACCTTGTAGACGAACCTATTGAAATTTCGAGATGATAATACTTAAAGTCTGAGTGAGGCTTATACACTGTGGCGCCGAAGTCGCACAGGGGGTAACACCACTTGCGCTGTCTTTTACCTCGTATCATGGCCTTTCTCGCAAGGTGAATGCGCGCTAGATCACCCACATGCCCCATGATGCTTGTGCACCCCCCAAACAGCCTTTTGACGATATCCGCGCTTTAGTGCAGGACCTGCCTAATCGAGACGAGGAGGCGAGTGCTCGCACCGCTTGGCGCGAAAACCAATTGATAAAGCCACCGGGTGCCTTGGGGCGCTTAGAAGATATCAGCAATTGGCTGTCAGCTTGGACAGGCAAAAGTCCGCCACAGGTGTTAAGGCCGATCCTTGCTGTCTTTGCTGGCGATCATGGTGTCGCCGCGCGCGGGGTATCTGCCTATCCGCAAGAAGTCACACGGCAGATGATTGATGCCATGGCTGCAGGCGGCGCAGCGGTTTCCGTCTTGGCACAGCAAGCTGGCGCGGGCC
>JBEIEG010000223.1:0-4611 GCA_040383035.1 Hyphomonadaceae bacterium
CGAATTTGAATATCAACCGATGTTGAGCTGGGCCCCACAACGCCTGTGTGGATGGAGCGATAGCCATTGGGCTTGGGTACCGAGATAAAGTCTTTGAACCGGCCGGGCACGCAAGACCAAGCTTCGTGGATCACGCCAAGTGCTGCATAGCATTGAGTGGTGTCTTTCACCACGACGCGGAAGCCATAGAGGTCTGAGACGTCAGAAAACGAGATCGACTTGCGCTCAAGCTTTTTCCAGATTGAATAGGCACGCTTCTCGCGCCCTACCACGCGGGCTTCAATGCCAGCGGCTTCAAGTGCAGAGCTAATCTTTTGCGTCACTGCGGCCACGGCACCAGATCGTTCAGCACGTAAATTGGCCAGCTGTTCGTTGATCGTCTTGCAAGCTTCCGGATGGAGGTACTGGAAAGCCAGTTCTTCAAGCTCACCCGAAAAACGCTGGATCCCCATGCGCCGCGCCAAGGGGGCATAGATGTCCGCTGTTTCACGGGCGATCCGCTCCCGCTTCTCGCGCTTCTTGATGAAGTGCAAGGTACGCATGTTGTGCAGACGGTCGGCCAATTTCACCAGCAATACCCGCACATCCTTCGACAGGGCGAGGATGAACTTTTGCAGGTTTTCGGCTTGCTTGGTGCGGTTAGAGTTCAATTCCAGCTGGGAAAGCTTTGTCACCCCATCGACCAATTGGGCAACTTCATCGCCGAAGAGCTTGCCAATCTCGGCCGTCGTAGCGGTCGTGTCCTCAACTGTGTCGTGCAGAAGGCCTGTGATGATGGAGGCGGCATCAAGGCGCAGCTCAGTCAGAATGCCAGCAACTTCAATCGGATGAGCAAAATATGGATCACCCGAAGCCCGCAACTGGCTGCCATGGCGTTGCATGGCGAACACATAGGCGCGGTTGATTGCATCTTCATTCACATGGGGATCATAGGCCCGTATGCGATCAAGCAACTCATATTGACGCAAAATGCGGCCCCGACTAGGAGGCCGCACGATTTGCACCGGGAACGGCAATTCCCCAGATTCTTCTACTGTCTCAAAGGCCCTGCCATCGTCCATGGTGAACCTTTAAGATCAATAGGGGTCTTCGCGGACTGCTTCTTGCTCTTGCTGCAAGGCGCGCAGCACGTCGTCTTCAGTTGCGAGCACAGGGGCTTCCAAAGCTAAGAGATCGCTCTCTTCCTCTTCGCGAACAGCATGTGGGCGTACTTCACGCAGCGACGCCACCAAGCCATCGCGCAACTCCTCGGTCTCTACCGTAGCATCCGCAATTTCGCGCAAGGCAACAACGGGATCTTTATCGCGATCACGGTCGAGCGTTAGCGCTGCACCACCAGAAATTTGGCGAGCGCGGTGCGCTGCAAACAAAACCAGAGAGAATCTATTTGGGACGCGTTCAACGCAGTCCTCTACCGTCACGCGGGCCATATATCTAATCCTGTCGGAAAGTGAGAAGTCTCTTTACGGTAAGTCTTGGCGTTTCTCAACCATTGCACGCAGATGAAGTCGCCAGACCTCCCCTGCGCTCAAGCCAGTCGCACGCAATGGTTGAGATTCTCTGAGTCTTGCAAATTTTTCAGCAGAATCCGACCTAGCGTACCACAGACTGGATGTCGCCAATTCGGTGCAATCTCTAACAGCGGAAGTAAAACAAAGTCTCTTTCTGCTATTCGCGGGTGGGGCAATGTTATCAGGCTGCAATTGGCACTAACAATGCCATTGTAATCGACTACATCTAGATCCAAAGTCCTGTCTGCCCAACGATCAACTAGGGAACGAATGCGGTTCATTTGCACTTCAATTACCTGACAACGTTGCAACAGGGCCAATGGGTCCGTGTCTGCAGGTTCGATTCGACAAACGGCATTTAGATAGTCGGGTTTTCCGAGATTTGGGGGCCAAGCTTTGGTCGACCAAAACGATGACAAACTGGTGACACGGTCTCCATTTTGTGATAACACCTCTAAGGCTTCGAGTAGGATGTCTCGAGGTATTTTAGAGCCCAAGCCTAGATTTGATCCTAGGCCAATATAAATTCCAGAAGGCTCTGAAGGCATTTTTGGATAAAATTGTTTAGAGGAAGGCGACGTCACAATGACTTTTTATCCCAATGAGCGGATCGCTCTGTTTATCGATGGTGCAAACTTCTACGCAGCAGCGCGCACCTTGGGTTTCGATGTTGATTATCGCAAGCTTCTTGAAGAGTTCAAGAAGCGCGGTCGTCTCGTTCGTGCCAGCTATTACACGGCCATCCTCGAAGATGTCGAATATAGCCCCGTCCGCCCCTTGGCCGACTGGTTGGATTATAATGGCTTCAACGTGATCACCAAGCCTGCAAAAGAATTTACCGACACATTGGGTCGCCGTCGCGTTAAGGGTGATATGGATATTGAGATTGCCGTCGACATGATGGAACTGGCATCCCATGTCGACCACATCGTCTTGTTCTCGGGTGACGGCGATTTCCGCGTCCTGATCGAAGCTGTGCAGCGTCGTGGCCCACGGGTTTCAGTTGTTTCCTCGATCAAGACACAGCCACCAATGATTGCTGATGAACTACGTCGCCAAGCCGACACCTTCATCGATCTGGCTGATTTATCGGCGCTGATTGGTCGCCCGCCTCGTCCAGATGGCTTTGAAAGTCCGCGTGCTAATTTCCGTCCCGGCCGCTCTGTTGAAGGCGAAGAATTCTCCGACGAATTCGACGACGAGCTTGAAGGCATGGAAGATGAGCTCGAAGGCGAGACTGAAGCTTAAGCGGCTTTTGGCAAGCAAGCTGTGCAACCCACGCGCGATTGCCCGCTCTGTCCCAGATTGGTCGCTTATCGGGCGACCAATCAACTCGAGAACCCGGACTGGTTTAACGGCCCTGCCCCCTCGTTTGGGGACAAGGCCGCTTGGCTGTTAATCGTCGGTCTAGCCCCTGGCCGCACTGGGGCCAATCGAACGGGTAGGCCTTTTACGGGCGATTGGGCGGGCGACCTCCTTTACCAAACGCTAGCGCGCTTTGAGCTGTCAGAAGGCACCTATGCTGCCCACGCCGGTGATGGGCTATCGCTAAAGGGCGCGATGATTACCAATGCGGTCCAATGTGCGCCGCCGGCCAACAAGCCTGAACCCTCTGAGATCAGCCAATGCGCGCCCTTCTTGAAGGCGCAGATTGCTGCACTTGGGCACCTTACCAGCCTCATTTGCCTCGGCAAAATCAGCCATGATGCAACCGTCCGCGCGCTGGGCGGCAAGCCCTCGGCCTATAGGTTCGCTCATGGCGCGGTCCATCAGATTGGCGACAAGACCTTATACGACAGCTATCATTGCAGCCGCTACAACACCAACACAGGGCGGCTAACCACCCAAATGTTTGAGGATGTGTTTGCGAAGGCCTGCCTAGACGCCCGCTAGCTTTCCTTTGCCGGCGGGAACTCCCGGTACTTTCCGAGCAGCAACAACAAGGCCGATCCAATGATCAGGATGATAGCGGCATTGTGGAAGACCGAAAACGTCTCCAGATCACCCTTACGGATTGCGGCGGCAAACACTGCCGGGCCAAAGCCAGCACCTAATGCGAAGAAGCCGTATAGCATGCCATAAATGGCACCATAGGCCTTGGTTCCAAAATATCTGGCGACCAAATAGGCCATGAAATCATACTCTACGCCCGCACCAAAACCGACCATAAAAATGGCGATCATCGCTTGATCTCGTGAGATCTCGGGCGCGCCAAGCATCCATAAGGCTAGTGCTGGCATGGCTAGGAAAACAAAGGCAATCCCGGGTGCCCAAAATCTGTCAATCAAATAGCCGCCTACCAAACGACCGGCGATCACGGCAACCCCCATCAAAGAGGCGAGACCAACTGCGTCAGCCTTAGAAAAATCCTTTGCCTGTAAAGCAAGTTCGATATTTGGAATTGGCCCACCAATCGCATAGGAAATAGGGATAAACGAGACGGCTAATAGCCAAAACCGCCAATCCATAAGTGCCTGCTTCGCCGTCAAACCAGCACCTGCCGCTGCCTTTGACGCTGATGAGCCCCCCTGATAGCTCGTGTCCCGAACATTCCCAAACAGCATCATAAATGCAGGGACTGGACCAACTAAGGCAAATGCAGTCGCTGCCAAAAGCTCTGGTCTCAGACCTTTTTGCATAAGCTCAGGCACCACAAAGGCGAGCGCTGCAGCAGACATTGCGATTGAGGCAAGCACGGCGATTAAACTGAGCAGGACTTTCAACCCTGCGACTTTAGAAGTTGCAGGTGATCGATCCGATATGTCGCGAAAACCGATAAGCGCTATCGGGAACGAAATGAGGAGGGGCAACAAAGCGACCGCCGCATAACCAACACGCCAATTGAAAACGGTTGTAACCTCTTGCGCGAGAAGTTTGGCCAATGTCCCAAACAATCCCGTAGCAATCAGAGCGATGCCCAAGGCGAGGCCGCGCCTTTCATAGAACCAATTGTTGACCGCTCTGGTAAAGGTGATTGGCAGGGTGCCAGCTCCGGCTACCGCCATCAGGGCCCAAGTTGCAGCGTAGAGTGGAAACGAACCATTGTTTAGGCCAAGCGCCACCAGTGACAAGGCAAACAACACGATAGAGCACAAGGCAA